>NZ_SMJY01000173.1:0-13367 GCF_004348355.1 Micromonospora sp. KC721
GCCCCCACCGGCCCACGAGGTGTACGACCCTTCGGTGCGCTCCCAGCGGACCAGCTCGGGGGGAAGCTCCTCCAGGAACCGCGACGGCGGGTTGTAGGACGGCTGCCCCCAGGCGGACCGGGTGACCGCCCGGGACAGGTACAGCCGCTGCCGGGCGCGGGTGATGCCGACGTACGCCAGCCGGCGCTCCTCCTCCAGCTCGCGGGTGTCGCCCAGCGAGCGCAGGTGCGGGAAGACGCCGTCCTCCAGGCCGGTCAGGAACACCACCGGGAACTCCAGCCCCTTCGCGGTGTGCAGGGTCATCAGGGTGACCACACCCTGATGGTCCGGGTCATCGGAGGGGATCTGGTCGGCGTCGGCGACCAGCGCGACCTGCTCCAGGAAGCCGGCGACGGTGGCCCGCTCCCCCTCCTCGGCGGTCGCCTCGATCCGCTCGGTGTACTCCCGGGCGACGCTGACCAGCTCCTGGAGGTTGTCCACCCGGCCGGCGTCCTGCGGGTCGAGGCTCTCCTCCAGCTCCGTCAGGTAACCCGAACGGGTCAGCAGCGCCTCCAGCACCTCCTCGGGGGTGCCCGTCTCGGCCAGCTCGCGGGCACCGTCGAGCAGCGCGACGAACTCGGCGATGCCGTTGGCGGCCCGGGTGGAGATGCCCGGGGCGTCCTTGGCCCGGCGCAGCGCCGCGCCGAAGGAGATCCGGTCCCGGCTGGACAGTGCCTCCACGCATGCCTCGGCCCGGTCGCCGATGCCCCGGCGGGGGGTGTTGAGGATCCGGCGCAGGCTCACCGTGTCGTCGTCGTTGACCACCGCGCGCAGGTAGGCCAGCGCGTCGCGGACCTCCTTGCGCTCGTAGAAGCGCACCCCGCCAACGACCTTGTACGGCAGGCCGACCCGGATGAACACCTCCTCGAAGACCCGGGACTGGGCGTTGGTGCGGTAGAAGACCGCGACGTCGCCGGGACGGGCATCGCCGTCGTCGACCAGCCGGTCGATCTCCCGGGCCACCCAGTCCGCCTCGGCGTGCTCGGTGTCGGCCACGTAGCCGACGATCCGCTCACCGGCACCGGCATCGCTCCACAGCCGTTTCGGTTTCCGCGAGGTGTTCCGGTCGATGACCGCGTTCGCGGCGTTCAGGATGGTCTGCGTGGAGCGGTAGTTCTGCTCCAGCAGGATCGTCCGGGCGTCGGCGAAGTCCCGCTCGAACTCCAGGATGTTGCGGATCGTCGCGCCGCGGAACGCGTAGATCGACTGGTCGGCGTCGCCTACCACGCACAGCTCGGCCGGCGCGATCCCCTCGGTGCCGGAGACCAACTCCTTGATCAGCACGTACTGGGCGTGGTTGGTGTCCTGGTACTCGTCGACCATGACGTGCCGGAACCGGCGGCGGTAGCTCTCCGCGACGTGCGGGTGCGACTGGAGCAGGTGCACCGTGGTCATGATCAGGTCGTCGAAGTCCAGCGCGTGCGCCTCCCGCAGCCGACGCTGGTAGAGCGTGTACGCCTCGGCCAACGCCCGCTCGTTGGGGCCCTTCGCCCGGGCCGCGAAGGCCTCCGGGTCGACCAGCTCGTTCTTCAGGTTGGACACCTGGGCGGCCAGCCCACGCGCCGGGTACCGCTTCGGGTCCAGGTCGAGTTCACGGGCGACCAACTGCATCAGCCGCCGTGAGTCGTCGGCGTCGTAGATGGAGAAGGTCGACTTCAGCCCGGCGTGCTCGTGTTCGGCCCGGAGGATGCGTACGCAGGCGGAGTGGAACGTGGACACCCACATCAGCCGGGCCCGCGGGCCGACCAGGTTGGTCACCCGCTCCTTCATCTCCCCGGCGGCCTTGTTGGTGAAGGTGATCGCGATGATCTCGCCGGGGTGCACGTCCCGCGCGGCCAGCAGATAGGCGATCCGGTGGGTGAGCACCTTGGTCTTGCCCGAGCCCGCGCCGGCCACGATCAGCAGCGGCGAGCCGGCGTGGGTGACCGCGTCCCGCTGCGGGCCGTTCAACCCCTCGACGAGCTGCTGCGGATCGAGGCGCGCGACGGCGGCACCCGGCCGGCGCGGCGGCGTCCGGGCAGGTTCGGGCGTGGGCGGGGACGCGGGGATGTCGAAAAGAGGATGCATCGCACGGCGAGTCTATGCCGCACGCCGGACACTTCCCGACCGCGTACGCCCGCGCCGGCCGGTCCCGCGACGGACTGAGACAAACCTGTCACGAACTCCCCCCTGGTGTCTCGGCGCACGACCCGGGACGATGACGCGGAAAGCATCCAGTACTCCCCCGTACCCGACTTGGGAGAACAACCATGAGTCAACCGCGCTCGCGCGGTCGGGCGGTGCTGCGTCACCTCGCGGTACCCGCCCTCGCCCTGGCCGTCGTGGCCGGCCTGCCCGTCGCCGGCCGGTCCACCCCGCAACCGGCCACCGCCGACGACACCGCCGGGCTCGTCCCGGTCGCCGTCTCCTACGCCAAGCCCATCGGCCACGAGGTCAAGGGCCAGTTCCTCAGCTACAACGACTTCCACGGCGCCATCGACCCGCCCGCCGGCAGCGGCGCCACGGTCAACGGCACCCCCGCCGGTGGCGTGGAGTACCTCGCCACCTGGCTGAAGAAGCTGCGCGCCGAGGGCAAGGCCGAGGGGCGGGTCACCACCACCGTCGGTGCCGGCGACCTGATCGGCGGCACCCCCCTGGTCAGCGCCGCCTTCCACGACGAGCCCACCATCGAGCTGATGGACGAGATCGGGCTGGATGTCAGCTCGGTCGGCAACCACGAGTTCGACGAGGGCGTCGACGAGCTGCTCCGGATCAACAGGGGTGGCTGCCACCCGGTCGACGGTTGCCAGGACGGGGACGGCTTCGCCGGCGCGAGGTTCACGTACCTGGCGGCGAACACCATCAGCAAGAAGACCAAGCTGCCGATCCTGCCGCCGATCGACGTCCGCTTCGTCGGCGGCGTGCCGGTCGGCTTCGTCGGGGTCACCCTGGAGGGCACCCCCGGCATCGTCAACCCGGCCGGCATCAAGGATGTCACCTTCACCGACGAGGTGGAGACCGCCAACCGGTGGGGCGGGTTGCTCAAGCTCTTCGGCGTCAAGGCGATGGTGCTGCTGGTGCACGAGGGCGGCGCGCAGGCCGCACCGCCGAGCCTGCCCGGCATCTCCGACTGCGCCAACTTCTCCGGCCCGGTCGTGGACATCGTCAGAGGGCTGCGCCCCGAGTTCGGCCTGGTGGTCTCCGGGCACACCCACCGCTTCTACTCCTGCTCGCTGCCGAACTCCTCGGGCGCGCACAGTGTGGTGACCAGCGCCGGCAGCAACGGCCAGCTGGTCACCGACATCGACTACTCGCTGGATCGGCGCACCGGCCGGTTCACCGGCATCACCGCGAAGAACGTGATCGTGGAGAACGGCGTCCGCAACGCCGACGGCACCTGGCAGCAGAGCGGTGGCGTCTTCGTCAAGAACCCGGCGCTGGTCGACCCGGGTGCCAAGGCGCTGGCCGACAAGTACCGCAAGGCCGTCGCCCCGATCGCCAACCGGGTGGTCGGGCGGATCAGTGCGGACATCGTCCGGGACGCCCTCCCCAACGGGGAGAGCCCGATGGGTGACGTGATCGCCGACGCGCAGCTGGCGTACACGCGCGGCGACGGAGCGCAGATCGCGTTGATGAACCCCGGTGGCGTCCGGTCCTCCCTGGCGTACGGGACGTCGGCCGGTGGGGAGGCGCCGGGCGAGGTGACCTACGGCGAGGCGTTCACCGTGCAGCCGTTCAACAACCTCGTGGTCACCCAGACGTTCACCGGCGCCCAGCTCACAAGTGTGCTGGAGCAGCAGTTCGTCGGCTTCAAGGGGCAGACCAGCCAGCGGATCCTCCAGCCGTCCGCCGGGCTGACCTACTCGTACGACACCACCGCCCCGGCCGGCTCCCGGGTCAGCGCGCTGGCGCTGCACGGCACCCCGATCGACCCGGCCGCCAGCTACCGGGTCACCACGAACGACTTCCTGGCCAACGGCGGGGACGGGTTCACCGAGTTGCGGGCGGGCACCGGCCGGACGACGGCCCCCGGCTTCGACGTGGACGCGCTGGTCGCGTACCTGGCCGCCGGCGAGCCGGTGGGACCGGGCCCGGCCGACCGGATCACCCGGCTGGGCTGACGTCGGCGTCGCACGGCCCCGGAGCCGCCGGGGCCGTGCCACACGTCCCACGTGTTGGCGGATTCCTTGCGCCGTCGCCACGACGATCGGCATACTCGACGACGTGTTCGGTCAGCGCTTCTACTTTTACTACGGCACCGGGAGTCCGGCTGCCGTAGGTCGCGCCTGATCGACCAGACCTACGAGAAAGCCCCGGGCTCCTGGAGCCCGGGGCTTTCTCCGTCTCGGGATCCCGACACCGGGCACGACGTCAGGAAGGTACGACCGATGATGACAGACGTGGTGGAGCAGAGCGGTGAGACCGCGGGTACGGCCGACGGGAACCCGGTGGCCCGTTTCGGGACCGAGGAGCCGGTCGCGGCGGCCCGGATCGCCGAGATCCGCGAACGCATCGACGAGATCGACCGGACGTTGATTCAGCTCTGGCAGGAGCGGGCCGAGCTCTCCCAGGAGGTCGGGGCGACCCGGATGGCCTCGGGCGGCACCCGTCTGGTGCTCGCCCGGGAGCGGGAGATCCTGGAGCGGTTCCGGCAGGCGCTGGGCGCGGACGGCACCCAGCTCGCCCTGCTCCTGCTGCGCGCCGGCCGCGGTCCCCTCTGAGCCGCGACGGGAGCCGGCGGCCGCCTCCGACGGAGGTCTGGCAACGACGAACCGCCTGTCGGCCACCTCGGCCGACAGGCGGTTCGGTGCACCTCACGCCGAGTGGCTGGCGACGATCTCCCGCTTCTCGGCGAAGTGGCAGGCGCTCGGGTGGTCCGAGCCCGGCCGGACCTCCAGCAGCGGCACCTGCTCGGCGCAGACGTCCTGCGCCTTCCAGCACCGGGTACGGAACCGGCAGCCCGAGGGCGGGCTGATCGGCGACGGGACGTCACCGGTGAGCCGGATGATCGCCTTGCTGTCGCGCAGCGTCGGGTCCGGCACCGGCACCGCCGAGAGCAACGCCTGGGTGTACGGGTGGGTCGGCCGCTCGTAGATCTCGTCCTCGGTGCCGATCTCCACGATCTTGCCGAGGTACATCACCGCGACCCGGTCGGAGAGGTGGCGCACCACCGACAGGTCGTGGGCGATGAACACGTACGACAGGCCGAGCTCGTTCTGGAGCTTCTCCAGCAGGTTCATCACCTGCGCCTGGATCGACACGTCCAGGGCCGAGACGGGCTCGTCGCAGATGATGATCTCCGGGCGCAGGGCGAGCGCCCGGGCGATGCCGATGCGCTGGCGCTGGCCGCCGGAGAACTGGTGCGGGTACCGGTTGATGTGCTCCGGGTTGAGGCCGACCAGGTCGAGCAGTTCCTTGACCTTGCCCCGGCGGCTGCCCTTCGGGGCGACGTCCGGGTGGATCTCGAACGGTTCGCCGATCAGGTCACCGACGGTCATCCGCGGGTTCAGCGAGGTGTACGGGTCCTGCATGACCAACTGGATCTGCCGGCGCAGCCGGCGCATGGCCCCCGCGGAGAGCGTGGCGATGTCCTGACCCTTGTAGAGCACGCTGCCGGCGGTGGGCTTCTCCAGGCTCATCAGCACCCGGCTCAGGGTCGACTTGCCACAGCCCGACTCGCCCACCACGCCGAGCGTCTCGCCGGCCTTCAGGTCGAAGGAGACGCCGTCGACGGCCTTGACGTGCCCGATGGTCTTCTTGAGCACGATCCCCTGGGTGACGGGGTAGTGCTTGACCAGGTCACGGACTTCGAGGATGTTCTCAGTCACGGTTCACCAGCTCCTCGGCGAAGTGGCAGGCGCTGGCCCGGCCGGCGCCGATCTGCAGCAGCGGCGGAACCGTCTCCCGGCACACCGGCTGCGCCATCGGGCAGCGCGGGTTGAACGGGCAGCCCGGCGGGATGTTCATCAGGTTCGGCGGGAGGCCCTTGATGGTCCGGAGCTGCTGCCCCTTCTCGTCCAGCCGCGGGATCGAGTCGAGCAGGCCGAGAGTGTAGGGGTGCGCCGGCTTGGCGTACAGGTCGAACACGTCGGCTTCCTCGACGATCCGGCCGGCGTACATGACCGCGATCCGGTCCGCGACGTCGGCCACCACGCCGAGGTCGTGGGTGATCAGGATCATGCCCATCCGCCGTTCCCGCTGGAGTTCGCCGAGCAGGTCCATGATCTGGGCCTGCACGGTCACATCCAGCGCGGTGGTCGGCTCGTCGGCGATCAGCACCTCGGGGTCGAGCGCCAGCGACATCGCGATCATGGCGCGCTGCCGCATGCCGCCGGAGAACTGGTGCGGATAGTTGCTGAACCGGCCCTTGGCGTTCGGGATCTTGACCTGGTCGAGCATCTCGATCGCGCGCTTCTTGGCGTCCGCGCGACTCATGCCGCGCCGGACCCGGAACTGCTCGGCGATCTGGAACCCGACGGTGAAGACCGGGTTCAGCGCGGAGAGCGAGTCCTGGAAGATCATCGCGATGCCCTCGCCGCGGATGCGGCGGCGCTCCTCGGCGGACATGGTGAGCATGTCCTTGCCGTGGAAGCGGACCTGGCCGCCAGTGACGAAGCCCGGCGGCATGTCCAGGATGCCCATGACGGTCTGCGCGGTGACGCTCTTGCCGGAGCCGGACTCGCCGAGCACAGCGAGGGTCTCCCCCGCGTCGACGTGGTACGTGACCCCGTTGATGACCTTGGCGACGCCGTCCCGGGTACGGAACTCCACCCGCAGGTCGTCGACCTCGAGCAGCCGGCCGGAGGGGTGGCCGGTGCCGCCGGTGCCGGGTGCGCTCTGCTCGGACACGAGAATGTCGGACAACTCAGTCCCCTATCGGAGCTTCGGGTCGAGAGCCTCGCGGACGGCCTCACCGAGCATGACGAAGCTCAGCACGGCGGTCACGAGGAACGCGGCAGGGAAGAAGACCAGGCCCGGCGCGACCCGGATGTAGTTCTGCCCTTCGCTGATCATGATGCCCCAGGACACCACCGGGCTCCTCAGCCCGACGCCCAGGAAGGAGAGCGTGGCCTCCGCGCCGATGAACGAGCCGACCATGATCGTGGAGTAGACCAGCAGCGGCGCGAGGCAGTTCGGCAGCAGGTGCTTGAAGACGATGCGGCCGGTGCCGGCGCCCATGGCCTTGGCCGCCACGATGTAGTCGGCCTCCTTCGTGGCCAGCACCGAGGAGCGCATCAGCCGCATGACCACCGGCCAGCTCAGGATCACCAGGGAGGCGATGACCAATCCCATGATCTTGACCGTGCTGTTGTTGCTGCCGGAGCCGTTGAAGGTGGTCAGGATCACGATGGCGCCGAGCACGAACGGCAGGCCGAAGAAGACGTCGGCGATGCGGGAGAGCACCGCGTCGGCCCAGCCGCCCCGGTAACCGGAGATGATGCCGACCAGGCCGCCGAGGAGCATGGTGCCGAACACGGAGAGCAGCGCCACCACGATCGAGGCGCGGGCGCCGTAGATGACCCGGGCGTAGACGTCGCGGCCCTGGATGTCGTAGCCGAACCAGGCGTGCGACGAGGGCTTCTCCAGGCTGTGGGTGAGCGAGCCGTTCTTCGCGTCGCCGGAGGTGAACAGCCAGGGGAAGGCCGCCATCACCACGAAGAGCAGGATGATCGCCAGGGAGATCCAGAACAGCGGCTTGCGGCGCAGGTCGCGCCAGGCGTCGCCGAGCAGCCCGCGCGGCTTCTCCTTGCGGGCGTTCTCCGGCAGGCCGGCGTTGGTGGGGGCACCGATCTCGGTCGGCTGTTCCGGCCGGGGGGTGCTCACGATCGAGGCGGCGGAGGGGTCACTCATAGCGGATCCTCGGGTCCAGGGCGGCGTAGAGCAGGTCGACCAGCAGGTTCATCAGCAGGTAGACCAGCACCAGCACCACCACGATGGAGACAACGGTAGCGCTCTCCTTGGTGACGATCGACCGGTAGACCTCCCGGCCGATGCCGTTGATGGTGAAGATGCTCTCGGTGACGATCGCGCCGCCCATCAGCGCACCGAGGTCGGTGCCGAGCAGGGTGACCACCGGGATCAGCGAGTTGCGCAGCAGGTGCACCCCGACCACCCGGCGCATCGGCAGCCCCTTGGCGATCGCGGTCCGGACGTAGTCGGCCCGGCGGTTCTCGGCGATGCTCGTCCGGGCCACCCGGGCGATGTAGGCCATCGAGGCGCTACCCAGCACGAAGCCCGGCATGATCAGCTCGGAGAAGGGCATCTCGCTGGAGACGGTCGCACTGACGATCCCCCACTGCAGGCCCAGGGTCCACTGCAGCACGAAGGCCACCACGAAGACCGGCAGCGCGATCATGAACAGCGTCGAGACCAGGACCAGGTTGTCCAGGAAGCCGTTGCGGCGCAGGCCGGTCAGCACGCCGGCGGTGAGGCCGATCACGGCCTCGATCGCCAGCGCCACGACGGCCAGCTTCAGCGTGTTCGGGTACGCGGTGGCGATGATGTCGTTGATCGACCGGCCGCTGTACGTGGTGCCGAAGTCCCCCTGCAGGAGGTTCTTCATGTAGGTGGCGTACTGCACGAAGACGTTCTCGTCCAGCTGGAACTTCGCGGTCATCGCCGCGACGTACGACGGCGGGCAGGGGCGTTCGCCGCACTTGCCCGCGAACGGATCGCCGGGCACCGACCAGACCAGCCAGTAGATCAGGAACGTGGTGCCGAGAAACACCGGCACGAGTTGGAGCAGCCGTCTCACGAGATAACGGCCCATGGGGTGGTCCTCCAGACAGGGAGCGCGTCGGCGTCCGACGCACTGGGGCAGCGTTGGCGAGGGCGGGTGATGATGTCACCCGCTCGCGGAACGGCCCCGGGCCGGGTCCACCGGATGTGGCGGACCCGACCCGGGGTCAGTCAGACCGTTCGGCTCAGAGCTCGACCGAGGAGAGGTCCAGCTCACCGACGTTGGTGAGCTCAAGCTTCTTGATCTTCTCCGAGTGGCCGACCTGCAGGCCGTAGAAGTAGATCGGGATGGTCGGCACGTCCGCGTCGACCAGCTTCAGCGCCTCGGCGAACTTGGCGTGCGACGCCTCCAGGCTCGCGGCGGCGGTGGCCTCCTTGGCCAGCGCGTCGACCTGCGGGTTGCTGTACAGGCCGTCGTTGGAGGAGCCACCCTTGATGTAGAGCGGGTTCACCCAGTTCTCGATGTCCGGGTAGTCCTGCTGCCAGGCGGCACGGTACGGGCCGGTCATCTTGCGGGCGTTGATGTTCTGCCGCAGGACCGCGAAGGTCGGCACGCCCTCGGCGCGGGCCTCGATGCCGAGGTTGGTCTTCACCTGCTGCGCGACAGCCTCCATCCAGTCCTTGTGGCTGGAGTCGGCGTTGTAGTAGAAGACCATCTCGCCCTGGAAGCCACCGGCCTCCTGGAGCAGCTGCTTGGCCTGGGTCGGGTCGAACTTGCAGGCGGTGCAGTTGCCCTGCGGGGCGCCCGGGGTGAGCGGGTTGGCCCAGCTGTCGGCGGGCTTGCGGGTGCCGAAGAAGATCTTGTCGGAGATCTCCTGCCGGTTGATCGACAGCGAGACGGCCTTGCGCAGCTTCGGGTTGGCGAAACGCTTGTCGTAGATCGGGAACGCGATGAACGCGGTCGCCGGGGTGACGGTGGACAGCGCCCGGTCACCCAGGTCGGTCTTGTACTTGTCACCGGCGAGCGCCGAGGTCGGGATCGGCTCGATGAAGTCGAGCTGACCCGACAGCAGGTCGACGTAGGCCGCGTCCTCGTTCTGGTAGAGCTTGTAGGTGACGTCCTTGATCTTCACCTTGTCGCGCAGGGTGTACTCGTCGAAGCGGGTGAGCTTGATCGAGACGTTGTCTTCCCACGAGACGAACTTGACCGGGCCGTTGCCGATCGGCTTCTTGCCGAACTCCTCCGGCTTCTGGCTGAAGAAGGCGTCCGGCAGCGGCATGAAGGCGCTGTAGCCGAGCTTGGTCGGGAACACCGCGGTCGGCGCGCCGAGGGTGACCTCGAAGGTCTGCTCGTCGACGACCTTCAGGCCGGAGAGCTTGTCGGCCTTCGGGGTCGGAGCCTTCTTCGGGCCGTCGCCGTCCGGGTCCTCACTGGTGACGTCACCGTAGCCGGCGATGTCGGAGAAGAAGCTGCCGTTGGCCGCGCCGTTCGGCGAGTAGGCGGCCCAGTTCCAGGCGTCGACGAAGTTCTTCGCCTTCACCTCGGTACCGTCGTGGAACTTGGTACCCTTCTTGATCTTGATCGTGAAGACCTTCGAGTCCGTGGTGTCGATGGACTCGGCCAGCGCGTTGCGCGGGGCGCTTCCGTCGTTCGGGTACTCGACGAGACCCGTCCACAGGTTGTCGATGATCTTGCCGCCACCGGTCTCGGTGGTGTTCGCCGGAACCAGCGGGTTCTCGGGCTGGACGTTGTTGATAACGATCGCACCGTCCTGGGTGGCGGCACCGTCGCCATCCTTGCTCTCGCTGTTCGAGCAACCGCTGGCGACGAGCGCGGCGGCCATGCCGACCGCGATCGCGCTACTCGCCCGCTTCGAGACTCTCATTCCGAGGGGCCTCCTCTTTCTGACCTGGTTCCGTCGTGGGTTTCACGCACGTTTGGGGGGTGACACCGCCCGGGGGCCTCATGTCGCGGGCCACCGGTTTACCGCAGAGGACTTCGGGACACCCCAGGGGGACCGATCCGCCGGGCCACCCCACCCCCGCGTCCGACCCCGCACAGGATCGACGGCCACGAGCCGCGGGGAAGCGCGGCGGCGTGGCCGACGGACATATGGGTGCCTCGCGCCAGGAGGTGAGGTCCTGCCACTGTGACACCCACCGGCCCATTGCGTGAAGGTGCCGTTATCAAGCCGTTAGTTGCTTGCCGCGTTGCCGATACTCGGGAGTAGCTCACCACGTGTCCCCAGTCGTGCCAGCCTGAGCAGGTCGAACATCCCGATCGGGAGGGTGCGCCGACCGGTGCTGTCCGCCCGCCGGCCACCCGCCGCCGGCCCGACCGCGCCAGACTCCCACCGAACGGTGACCGCCTCTGCCCATCCAGACGATGCCGTCTCCGACCAGCCGTCGCGCACCACACCCGGGTGAGGGATGGCGTTCGGCAGTCGTAGCGGTCGCGACCGCGAGCGCGACGGGTGAACCGGTCAGCGGCAGGTCGGCCGTCACACCAGCCGGCGGTCCGCCGCCCAACGGGACAACTCGTACCGGTTGGACATCTGCAGCTTGCGCAGGACGTTGGAGACGTGCGTCTCGACCGTCTTGATCGAAATGAACAGCTCCTTGGCGATCTCCTTGTACGCGTACCCCCGGGCGAGCAGGCGCAGCACCTCCCGCTCCCGGTTGGTGAGCTGGTCCAGCTCCGGATCGGCGACCGGCGCGTCCGGGCGGGCCGCGAAGGCGTCCAGCACGAACCCGGCCAGCCGCGGACTGAACACCGCGTCCCCGTCGGCCACCCGGCGGATCGCCGCGGTCAGCTCGTCCGGAGAGATGGTCTTGGTGACGTACCCCCGGGCACCGGCCCGGATCAGTCCGATCACATCCTCGGCCGCGTCCGACACGCTCAACGCCAGGAACCTGACCTGCGGATGGGTACGGCGCATCGCGTCCAGCACCGCGCGCCCCCCGCCGTCGGGCATGTGCACGTCGAGCAGCACCACGTCGGGCTGGAGCGCGGCGATCCGGGTGACCGCCTCGGCGACCGTGCTGGCCTCCCCGACCACCTCGACGTGCGCGCCCAGCTCCGCCCGTACGCCGGCGCGGAACATGGCGTGGTCGTCGACGAGGAAGACCCGCAGTCGCCCACCCCGGGTCTCCGCCCCCTCGACCGGTTCCATCGACTGCTCCGCCATGGTCAGCTGTCCCTTTCCGCCGTGGAACCGGTGCCGCTGATCGGCAGGATCAGCCGGACCTCGGTTCCCTCCCCCGGCCCGGACCGGATCTCCGCCCGGCCGCCGTGCCGCCTCATCCGCCCGACAATCGATCCCCGTACGCCGTGCCGGTGATCCTCCACGGTATCCGGGTCGAAGCCCTTGCCCCGGTCGCGGACGAACACACTCACCTGCTCCGGCTCCACCTCGGCGTAGAGCGACACCGTCGCCACCTGAGCGTGCCGAGCCGCGTTCACCAGTGCCTCCCGGGCCGCCGCGACCAGCGCCCCGACCCGCTCGTCGGTCTCCCGGTCGCCCACCACCACCGCCTCCACGGTGATCGCGAACGTGTCCTCCACCTCGGCGGCGGCCTGCTCCAGCGCCGCCGCGAACCGCTCGGTGGGCGAGCCGGTGGGCTTGTAGAGCCAGTTACGCAGGGAGCGCTCCTGGCCCCGGGCCAACCGCTGCACCGCCTTGACGTCGGTGGCGTTGCGCTGGATCAGGGCCAGCGTGTGCAGCACCTGGTCGTGCACCATGGCGGCCAGCTCGGCCCGCTCCTGTTCCCGGATGCGGCCCTCCCGCTCGGAACGCAGCTGGTTCCACGTCCGCCACAGCACCGGCCCGGCCACCACCCCGACCCCGGCCAGCCCGACCAACGCGAAGATCACCCCGTTGATCACCGCGTCGACGTTCTGCACCGGGGAGTACACCGCGGCCACGCCGATGATGCCGACCGCGACCAGCAGCCCGCCGCCGGCGAACCGGAGCATGAAGGACCGCCGGTCGCTCTCCTCCACCACCGCACCCAACCAGGGCACCGGCATCGTGCCGCCCCACTGCCGGCGGCGCTCCGGCGCGGACTGGTGCCAGATCACCCCGGCACCCACCGCGATGATCGCCACCAGCCAACCGGCGGTGCCGGCGGCACCCACCGAGTCGAAGACCATCACCTGCACCAGCAGCACAGCCAGCCCGATCAGCACGAACGGCAGCAGTTGGGCGGGATCCCGGCGGGGCGGTGCGGCGGTGTCGCCGGGACGCATCGGCACCACCGCCCAGAACGCGGCGTACAGCAGCAGCCCCAGGCCGCTGAGCCCGAGCAGGACCATGAACGCGACCCGTACCCGCAGGACCGGGATGCCGAGATGGTCGGCGATGCCGGCGGCGACGCCGGCGGCCAACCGGTGTTCGGGCACCCGGTAGAGACGAGGTGGCGGCGGCGTCACGGCGTTGATCGGAGGCTCCTGAGTCACGGACGGTAGGGCGGGGATGGCGGCAGGTTGCGGTGTCGGTCCCGATCGTCACACGGGGTGCCGCGCCAGCACCACGGGGACGTCCCCGACATCCGCGCCCGGAGATCTCAGGGTGGGGTCAGGGTCCGGTCCGGAGGACGTTCGGAACGCCGACCGAGCAGGATCGAGGCATGACCGAGCACGCTGCCCCGACGCCCCGCCCGGGGACGGG
>NZ_SMJY01000174.1:0-13173 GCF_004348355.1 Micromonospora sp. KC721
CTCCCGGCCCGCCCGGAGGACGTGGCGGCGGCGACGGCCGAGGCCGCCGCCGACGAGGCGTCGACCGGGGACGTTCCCGAGGCGGTCGCGGTGGACGGGGCGAACCCCGTCGGCAGGCAACCGGACGGCGCGGCGGACGACGACGCGTCGGACGGGACGATGGAGCCCGGCACAACGGGTGGCATGAGGGAGACGGTGGGATGACGGCGCCGGCCGACGGCAACAGCCCGATCGAGGTCCTGCTTGTGGAGGACGACCCGGGCGACGTGTTGATGACCCAGGAGGCGTTCGAGGAGCACAAGCTGCGCAACCGGCTGACCGTCGTCTCCGACGGCGCGGAAGCGCTGGCCTACCTGCGCCGCGAGGGGCAGTACGCCGAGGCCGTGCAGCCCGACCTGATCCTGCTCGACCTGAACCTGCCGCGCCGCGACGGACGCGAGGTGCTCGAGGAGATCAAGAAGGACGACCAGCTCTGCCGGATCCCGGTGGTGGTGCTCACCACCTCCCAGGCCGACGAGGACATCCTGCGCAGCTACCAGCTGCACGCCAACGCCTACGTGACCAAGCCGGTGGACTTCGACCGCTTCATCGCGGTGGTCCGGCAGATCGACGAGTTCTTCGTCAGCGTGGTCAAGCTTCCGCCCCGTGGCTGAGCGGCTGCGGGACGACGTCGGGGAACTGCTGCGGCAGACCGCGACCGATGTCGTGCTGCCTCTGTTCCGGCGGCTCGACGACGCCGACATCTTCGAGAAAGCCCCCGGCGACCTGGTCACCGTCGCCGACCGGCGGGCGGAGGAGCGCATCTCCGAGGCGCTGCGCAAGCTCCTGCCGGGCTCGGTGGTGGTCGGCGAGGAAGCGGTCGCCGAGAACCCGGACCTGCTGCGCCACCTGGGGGGCGGCGGTGCCGTCTGGCTGGTCGACCCGGTGGACGGTACCGGCAACTTCGCCGCCGGCCGGGCCCCGTTCGCGTTGATGGTCGCGTTGCTGACCGACGGGGTGCTGACCGGGGCGTGGGTGCTCGACCCGATCGCCGGTGTCCTCGCCGACGCCCGCCTCAATGCGGGCACCCGGCTCGACGGTCAGCCGGTGCGGGCCGTGGACGCCGCCGTGACGTCCGGCCGGATGCGCGGCACGGCCATGACCCGTTCGCTGCCCCCGGCGGTTCGTACCCGGGTCGAGGCCGGCGGGGAGCGGCTCGGCGAGCTGCTCTCCGGCCAGCACTGCGCCGGCCGGGAGTACCTGGACCTGCTCACCGGCGACCACCGGTTCGTGCTCTTCTGGCGGACGCTGCCCTGGGACCATGCGCCGGGCGTGCTGCTGGTACGGGAGGCCGGCGGGGTGGCCCGCCACCTCGACGGCGCGGAATATCATCCCGCCGACGACCGCCCGGGGCTACTCGTCGCCGCCGACGCGGCCACCTGGTCGACCGCGCGGGCCGCCCTCCTCGCCTGACCACCGCGATCATCGCTGACCACGTTCGGCGACGCCACCGATGCGCGCCGTGGACGCAGTCGGCCCCGGGTGGTCGCGGGCCTGGTCGAACCGGCTCCGTCCGGTATCGTGACCGGCGGTCTCCCGCCGACCGGCACCTGGCGCAGCCGGCGGGATCGCCGCGCCGGGGTCGACCGGCCCCGTGGGGAGAGGGAAGGACACCTTCGTGCCCAGGACCAGCATCACCCGGTCGCGGGTGCACCGGCCGTTGACCGTCCTGCTGGCCGTGCTGGCGCTGCTGCTCGGCGGCGGTGCCGTGCCGGCCTCCGCCGAGCCCAACGAGGGTGGTAGCAAGAAGCTGCGCGACGCGCTGGAGGCCGCGGCCAAGGGCCACCTGGAGGCCAAGGCGAAGCTGGAGAACTCCAAGCGCCGCCAGGCCGAGCTGACCAACGAGCTGAAGGCGGTCGAGGTACGGCTGGTGGGGCTCAGCGAGCAGGTCAGCGAGGTGGCCGCGCAGTCGTACCGGCTGGGCCGGCTCACCACCGCGTCGGCGCTGCTCAACAGCGCGACCCCCGAGGCGCTCCTTCAGCGCGCCGCCGAACTCGACGTGATGGGGCAGCGGGACGCCCGGCGGCTGCGCGAGTACCGCAGCGCGCAGGAGACCGCCGCGCAGGCCAAGCTGGCCATCGACGCCGAGGTCCGCGAGCAGCAGAAGCAGGTCGCCGCGCTGGCCAAACGGAAGCGCGACGCCGAGCAGGCCCTCGCCGCGGTCAGCTCCGGCACCAGCGGCGGGTTCCGTGGCAGCGCCCGCTCAGCTGCCCCGGCCAAACGCAACTCGGACGGCTCCTGGCCGGGCGAGTCCTGCTCGGTCAACGACCCGACCACCGACGGTTGCATCACCCCACGCACCCTGCACGCCCTCCAGCAGGCCCAGGCGGCCGGCTACAAGCGCTACGTCAAGTGCTACCGCCCCGGCGGCGACGGTGAACACCCGAAGGGCAGGGCCTGCGACTTCTCCGCCGCCACCAGCACGTTCAAGGACGAGACCGCGACCGGCGGCGACAAGGCGTACGGCGACAGCCTGGCGAACTACCTGCAGAAGAACGCCGACCGGCTCGGCGTGCTCTACGTGATCTGGTACCGACAGATCTGGCTGCCCAACACCGGGTGGCGGGCGTACAGCGGCTCCGGCAGCCCGGCCGCCGACCACACAAACCATGTTCATCTTTCGATGAACTGAGCCGGCGACCCGGCAAGGCTGCGTACCATCGCGACGGTGAGCAGCTCATCCTCCAACGTCCTGGTGGATCCGGCGCCCGCGCCGGCCACCTCCCGCGCGCTGCCCAACGGGCTGGCCGCGTTCCTGGTCTTCTTCTCCAGCGGTGCCGTACTGGTGCTGGAGACGGTCTCGCTGCGCCTGGTCGGCCCGTACGTCGGGGTGACCCTCCAGGTGACCAGCTCGGTCATCGGCATCGCGCTGGCCGCCATCGCGTACGGGGCGTGGACCGGCGGTTGGCTCGCCGACCGGCGTGACCCGCGCCCGTTGCTCGCTCCGGCGCTGGTGCTGGCCGGCATCGCCTCGGCGGTCACCCTGCCGGTGGTCCGGTACGCCGGTGAGGTGTTGCGGGGTGGGGCGGCCAGCGCCATCCTGCTGCTCGTCGCGGCGGCCGTCTTCGTGCCGGCGGCCCTGCTGTCGGCGGTCACCCCGCTGGTGGTGAAGCTCCAACTCGCCGACCTGCGCCGCACCGGGCAGGTGGTGGGCCGGTTGTCCAGCATCGGCACCCTCGGCGGGATCAGCGCCACCCTGGTCACCGGCTTCGTGCTGGTGGCGGCGCTGCCCAGCACCGTCATCCTGATCGCGTTGGCGGCACTGCTCGGGGTCACCGGCCTCGCCCTCGGCGTCTACCTGCGCCGGCAGGAGGGGGCCGGGCGCGGCGGCTCGGGCCGGACGAAGGCCGCCCTGGCGGTGCTCGGGCTGGTCGGCGCCGGGCTCAGCGCGGTCGCGCCGAACCCGTGCGACGTGGAGACCGCGTACCACTGCGCCCGGGTGGCGGTGGACCCGTCGCGTGACTCCGGCCGGGTGCTGTACCTCAACTCGGCCCAGCACTCGTACGTGGACCTGGCCGACCCCACGCACCTGGAGTACGCGTACACGCAGTGGATCGGCGCGGCGGCGGATGTGGCGGCGCCGAAGGACCGGCGGCTGGACGCGCTGCACCTGGGCGGGGGCGGGTTCACCATGCCCCGATACCTGAGCGCCACCCGCCCGGGCAGCCACAACCTGGTCTTCGAGATCGACGGCGGGCTGGTCGAGCTGGACCGGCGTGAACTGGGCGTACGCCCGGGGCCGGAGCTGCGGGCGGTGGTGGGGGACGCCCGGATGCTGGTCGCCGGCGAGCCGGCCGACAGCCGCGACTTCGTCGTCGGGGACGCTTTCGGGCATCTGGTGGTGCCCTGGCATCTGGCCACCCGGGAGATGGCGGCCGAGGTGCGGCGGGTGCTGCGGCCCGGCGGCCTGTACGTGCAGAACGTGATCGACTATCCGCCCGGGCGGTTCATCCGCAGCGAGGTGGCCACCGTGGCGGCCGAGTTCCGGCACGTCGCGCTGGTCGCGCCGGCGAATGCGATCGCCGGTGAGGTGGGGTCGAACTTCCTCATCGTCGCCTCGGACGCGCCGCTGCCGCTGGACGCGCTCAATCAGCGACTCGACACGCTGGACAGCGTCCCGGATCTGCTCGCCGGTGACGCCCTGGCCGCGTTCGCCGACGGTGCGCTGGTGCTCACCGACGACTACGCTCCGGTGGACCAGTTGCTCGCGACCGCCTGATCCGGTGATTTCCTGACCGATTCCGCCCAGTCAGGTGTAGCCGCGTCGGCCGGGGGCAACACGACCGACCATGGGTGGAGCGAACCGGGACGGCGCGCGGTTGCTGGGTGAGCGGTACCGGCTGATCGAACAGCTCGGAGCGGGCGGCATGTCCGTGGTGTGGCGCGGCTACGACGAGGTGCTCGGCCGCCAGGTGGCGGTGAAGGTGCTGGCGTCTCGGCTGGCCAGCGACCGGGCGTTCCGGCACCGGATCCGGTCGGAGGCGCAGGCCGCCGCGCGGCTCTGCCACCCCAACATCACCAACGTGTACGACTACGGCGAGTCCGAGCAGTCCGGGCTGACCGTGCCGTACGTGGTGATGGAGCTGGTCGACGGCGGCCCGCTGACCGGTCGGCTCGGGCGTGCCGGTCGGCTGCCCTGGCGGGAGGCGGTCACGATCGGGGCCGAGGTCAGTTCGGCGCTGGCCACCGCGCACGCCCGGGGGGTGGTGCACCGGGACGTCACCCCCGGCAACGTGATGCTCACTTCCACCGGGGTGAAGGTCGTCGACTTCGGTATCTCGGCGCTGGTCGGGGAGAGCGAGCAGGATCCGGACGGTGCGCTGCTCGGCACGCCCGCGTACCTGGCGCCGGAGCGGCTGGACAAGGGTCAGGTCTCCCCGGCGACCGACGTGTACGCCGTCGGGCTGCTGCTCTACCGGATGCTCACCGGCCGGCTGCCGTGGCAGGCCAGCACCACCACCCAGATGCTCCGCGCGCACATGTACCACGAGCCGGAGCCGATGCCCGCGGTGGCCGGGCTGCCGGAGGAGGTGGCGGAGCTGGTGCGGCGCTGCCTCGCCAAGCAGCCGGAGGACCGGCCGGCGACCGTCGAGGTGGCCCGTACGCTGGCGGAGGCGGCCGGGGTGGTCGCGGCCGTGCCGGTCTCCCCGGCACCCGGCATGGGCGGGGATCCGACCCTGCTGGCCGCTGCGGGCACCACGATCCTGCCCTGGTCGGCCGAGACGGACGCGCTGCCCGTTGCGGGTCGTACCCGCAGCCGTCGGGCGGTGGCCCGGCGGCGTCGGGTCGAGGCCGGGGTGGCGGCGGCCGGGTTGGTGGCGGTGACGGCCGCGATGTGGGGGTTGACCTCGAAGAGTCCGGCAGGCGGAGGGGTGGACAAACCCGCCGAGGCGCGGATGGGGCTCATCCGGCAGCAGGGCTGTGGTGTGGCGTACGCGCTGCGCAGGGACTCCGGCAAGGATTTCACCGCCGAGGTGACGGTGACCAACACCGGCACGGAGGACCTGCGGGACTGGCGGATGCGTTTCGCCTTTCCGGGGGGCCAGACGGTGACGAAGGCCAGCCCGGCGGTGGCCAAGCAGCAGGGGCGCACGGTGGTGGTGCAGCCCGCGCCGGGGCGTGCCGCGCTCGCGCCCGGCGCGTCGGAGCAGGTCGCGTTGAGCGGGCGGTACACCGGGACCAATCCGCTGCCGGTGCAGTTCCACGTGGGTGAGACGCCCTGCGCCGTCCAGGTGTCCGGGGTGGCCGGCTCGGCACCGCCCGCCCCAGCGGCGAAACCACCGGCCAAATCGGCCGTGAAGAAGGCGTCCGCCGGGGATGGGGCTGCCGCGACCTCGCCGAAGGGCCCGGGCGGCGGCGCGAAGGCCAAGCCGAAGAAGGGCCCGGGTGAGCCGAAGAAGGCCGAGCGCCCCGCGGGACGGGACGACGATGACGACGAGCGCGACGACGAACGCGACGAGGAGTGAGGGTCCGCAGGGCCGCTGAACCTCAGCCGGGGGTGGCGAACCGCTGCACCTGCTCGATGGTGCCCTCCACGATCAGCACGCTCTCCGGTTGGAGCACCATGTCCGGCCCGGCGTAGCGGAAGTGTTCCCCGGGAAGCTTCGCGCCGACCACCATCACCCCGTACCGGTCGGTTGGGGCCAGGTCGCGCAGCCGCCGGCCGACGAGGCTCTGCGGCACCGGCACCTTGGCGATGGCCACGTCGTCGCCGAACTCGATGAAATCGAGCATCCGGCTGACGATCAGGTGCGCCACCCGCTCGCCGGTCTCGGCCTCGGGGAAGACGACGTGGTGCGCGCCGACCGAGGCGAGGATCTTGGCGTGCTTCGCCGAGGTGGCCCGGGCCCAGATCTGCGGTACGCCCAGCTCGGTCAACGCGAGCACGGTGAGCACGCTCGCTTCCACCGACGCCCCGATCGCCACCACCACCCGGCGGAACTCCGCCACGCCGAGCTGTCGCAGCGCGGCCTCCTCGGTGCCGTCCGCCTGGACGACCCGGTCGAGCTGCTCCGACCAGCGCTGCACCGGGTCCGGGTTGCGGTCGATGGCGAGCACCTCGTGACCGAGTTGGGTGAGGGCGCTGGCCAGGTGGTAGCCGAACCGGCCCAGGCCGACGACCACGACGCCGCTGTCGTCAAGGTTCCTAGCCGACAATGGGTTGCTCCTCGGGGTAGCGGTAGAGGCGGTGTCGGGTGTTCAACGCGATGGCTGAGCCGAGGGTGAGTGGCCCGACCCGCCCGATGTACATGAGCAGGATCAACAGCAGTTGGCCGGAGGTGCCGTAGTCGGCGGGGGTGCCGACGGAGAGGCCCGTGGTGGTGAAGGCGGAGGTCACCTCGAACAGCGCGCGGTAGTAGGCCGTCCCTTCGGTCATCAGGATCAGCCCCACCGTGCCGCCGGCCACCAGGGCGACGCTGAGCAGGGCCACGGTGAGCGCCTGCCGTTGGCTGGCGGTGGCGATGCGGCTGTGGCCCACGGTGACGTCGGGTTCGCCGCGCAGCTCCGCCCAGATGACGAAGGCGAGCAGGAAGAAGGTGGAGACCTTGATGCCGCCGGCGGTGCTGGCGCTGCCGCCGCCGATGAACATCAGCGCGATGAGCAGCGGGTAGGTCTCCTCGTCGAGCCGGTTCGTGTCGAGGCTGTTGAAGCCGCCGGTCCGGACGACCGCGTTCTGGGTGAAGGCGGAGAGCAGCTTGCCGCGCCAGTCGTACGGGCCGAGGGTGTTCGGGTTGGCCCACTCGGCGGCGAGCAGGCCGACGAGGCCGATCAGGAGCAGGGCGAGGCTGCCCCAGACGGTCAGTTTGGTGGAGACCGCCCAGGACACGGGTCGGCGCCAGGCCCGGGCCACCTCGAACAGCGCCGGGAACCCGAGACCGCCGACGATGGTGCCGGCCACGAGGGGCAGGCAGATCCACGGGTCGCGGGCGAAGCCCACCAGGCTGTCGGACCAGAGGGAGAAGCCACCGTTGTTGAAGCCCTGGACGGCGTGGAACAGCCCGTACCAGAGGGCCCGACCGGCCGGGTAGTCGTAGGTCAGCCAGAGTCGCCCGGCGAGGAAGACGGTGATCATGGCCTCGCTGACCAGGGCGAGTCCCGCGATACGCCCCAGCAGGCGGCGTACGTCGCCGATGCCGTACTCGGCGGTCTCGGCCTGTACGAGCAGCCGGTTGCGCAGCCCGAGCTGCCGGGCGACCACCAGGATGACCAGGGTGGCGCCGGTCAGGATGCCGAGGCCGCCGACCTGGGTGAGCACCGTGATCATGATCAGGCCGAAGCCGTTCCAGTACGTCGGGGTGTCGACCACGGGCATGCCGGTGACCGAGATGGCGGAGGTGGCGGTGAACAGCGCGGTGGTGAAGGGGGTGAACCGGTGCTCGCCGGTGGCCCAGGGCAGCATCAGCAGGCTGGTGCCGAGCGCGATCGCCGCCAGGAAGCCGAGCGGCACCAGCCGCACGGGATGACGGAGAAAGCGGCGCACCAGACAATCCTGGCGCTATCCGGCATCCCGGTGGCGATGAATCGGCTATCTCGCAGGGTTCACCCGCCGGTCAGACGCGGACCAACTGGCGGTCAGCCGCAGCCGGTCTGCTGGGCGTCACCCATCGACGACAGGAGACGGCGTTGCGACGTACCCTTTCCGCTCTCGGCCTGGCCGGCACGCTGCTGGCGGTGGCCGTCGCCGTGCCCGGCGCGGCGTCCGCCCGCGAGGACGACGCGGAGCGCGCGGACCGGGCCGAGCACCGGCCCATCGTGATCGCCCACCGTGGCGCGAGTGGCTACCGCCCGGAGCACACCCTGGAGGCGTACCGGCTGGCGATCCGGATGGGCGCCGACTACATCGAGCCGGATCTGGTCTCGACGAAGGACGGCGTGCTGGTCGCCCGGCACGAGAACGAGATCTCGGGTACGACCGACGTGGCGGTCCGGCCGGAGTTCGCCGCCCGCCGGGCGACGAAGACCATCGACGGGGTGGCCGTCACCGGATGGTTCACCGAGGACTTCACCCTGGCCGAGCTGAAGACGCTGCGGGCCAAGGAGCGGCTGCCCCAGGTGCGGGTGGCGAACACCGCCTTCGACGGGCGCTTCGAGGTGCCGACCTTCCAGGAGGTCATCGACCTGGCCCGGGCGGAGAGCCGCCAGCGGGGCCGGATCATCGGCGTCTACCCGGAGACCAAACACCCCAGCTACTTCGCCTCGATCGGGCTGCCCCTGGAGGAGCCGCTGGTGGCGGTGCTGCGCAAGAACAGGATGGCGCACCGGAACGCGCCCGTGTACGTCCAGTCCTTCGAGACGGCGAACCTGCGCAGGCTGAACCGGATGGTGGACGTGCCGCTGGTGCAGCTGCTCGACGCCGCCGGCCGCCCGTACGACTTCACCGTCGCCGGCGACCCGCGCGGCTACGCCGACCTGGCCGCGCCCGCCGGGCTGCGCTGGATCGCCCGGTACGCCGACGGCGTCGGCCTGAACAAGAACCTGATCGTCCCCCGGGACGCCACCGGCACGCTGCGCGCGCCGACCACCGTGGTCCGCGACGCCCATCGCGAGAAACTGCTCGTGCACGCCTGGACGTTCCGCGCCGAGAACCAGTTCCTGCCCGCCGATTTCCGGGTCGGCGCCGACCCCAACGCCCGCGGCGACGTCACCGCCGAGTACGAACTCTTCTACGGCCTGGGTCTGGACGGCGTCTTCGCCGATCAGCCCGACACCGCCGTGGCGGCCCGCGCCGGCCTGCCGGCCCGCTGACGGTCACCCTTCCCCACGGGTACGCGGGGCGCCCGCTCGATCCGGCCGCCCCGCGTACGTCGACTGCCAGTCTCACTCTTTACCAAGCACGGCCTAGTAGGTGAAGGTCCAGAGGAAGTAGAAGCCGCCGGAGGGGCCGGAGGGGCGGTACTCGCAGTAGAACCAGTTCCACCGACCGGTCTGCACCCCCTCGCTGCCGTAACTCTGGCAGAACTGGTAGTCGTAGTAGACGCCGCGAAGCGTGCCGCCTGGCGGGTCAGCGGCCGCCGGGGTGCTCGCCCCGACCAGTCCGCCCAGTGCGAGAGTCGTCGCTGCCACCGCCGTCGCCAACCTTCGTCCGCGCATGAAGCCTCCTCCTGTCGTCGTCCACAGCGCACGGCGACTCTCCGTCGAGTCGGAGCCCCGGACATCGAAGAACCTAAATCAGGCTTGCATGGTTGTGCCTGCTCTGGCTTCCGACAGCGGGCGATGCTGGAGCGATGATCCGCCAATGCGGCCTCCATCGAACGGGCACCTGCCCTGAGGGGGTGGACGGCGGGACGGGGGCATCTATCGGATGCCGCCGCAAGCTCCGCCATCGTCGGCGGGTCGCTCGCGGCCGGGGTTAGCCGGTCGGCCGCTCGGCCACGTAGGTGCCCCGGCGGGGCCGGTCAGTGCGGAACGTGACGACGATCTTGCCGACCTGGGTGTTGGACTCCAGGTGTCGGTGTGCCTCGACGATGTCGGCCAGATCGAAGGTCCGGTCGACAACCGGGGTCAGCGCCCCGCGACGCAGGCCGGCCCGGACGAATGCCTGGGCGCGGCTGAGGCGGCCCGGGTCGCCGGTGACGAGGTCGACAGCGAAGCCGTGGATGTTCAGGGGCCAGTTCATGGGTAGCGGCGTCGGCCGGGGGTCCAGCCAGCCGTAGACGATCAGCACGCCACCCGCCGCCACGGTCTGCGCGATCTCCGTCAGGCCGGGTCCGGCGACGGCGTCGAAGACGACCTGTGCCCCTCGGCCGTTGGTGACGGCGTGCACGCGGTCGACAAGGTCGTCCTTGTCCCTGGCTACGACGTGCGCGGCTCCTGCCCGGAGCAGGTGCGACGACTTGGTGGCGGTGCGGGTGACGGCGATGGGTGTGGCGCCCAGGTGGTTGGCGATCTGGATGGCCGCGAGGCCGACGCTGCTGGACGCGGCGGTAATGACGACGGCGTCGCCGGCCTTCACCCGGCCGACCTCCACCAAGGCGCCGTACGCGGTCAGGTATGACGTCCATACGGCCGCCCCGGTGACCGCATCCATGTCGGTCGGGCGCGGAACGAGGGCCGTGGCCGGCACGTTGAGCCGGTCGGCGTACACGCCGTGGCGGGACATCTCCTGGTCGCTGACGATGCTCACCGCCTGCCCCGGACTGAAGCCCGCGACGCCGGGGCCGACCTGCTCCACGACGCCAGCCGCCTCGAAGCCGAGCCGGGAGCCGGGCAGGGTGGGCTGGTAGTAGTAGCTGCCCGCACGGAACAATGCCTCGGCGCGATTCAGGCCAATGGCGTCGATCCGGACCCGGACCTCGCCCTCACCAGCCGGGTCGAGCCGCACCTCTTCGATCTTCAATACGTCCGGGCCGCCGAGTTCGTGGAAACGTACCGCGTGTGCACGAGTGGTCATGCAAATGAACGTACGGAGATCGACTGAGACGAACCATGCCGGAGAGTCTTACCTTTTTGTCCCACCGTCTTGCGTCATGGACTCACGGCTAACCTGGTCGGCGTGGATGTGCTCAGCGACGCGATCGCGGCCATGCGTACGGGCCTGCCCCATTCCTCCCGCACCTTGATGTCCGCCCCCTGGGGCCTTCGGTTCGCCGCCTCCAATGGGGCCGGCTTCCACGTCATCCTGCAGGGCTCCTGCTGGCTCCTCCCGCCCGGACAGGAGCCGGTCGCGCTGTCCCCCGGCGACGTCGTCTTCCTTCCGCACGGGCGCGGACACGCGATCGCAGACGACCCGACCACGCCGCTGACCGACGTCGTCCAAACCCCGGACGGAAACTGGGTGCTGGCCGAGGATCCTCCGCCCGGCGCCGGTCCGACCACCCTGATGTTGTGCGGTGCCTACCGGCTCAACCGGGCACGGGCGCACCCGCTGCTCACCGGGCTGCCCGACGTCGTCCACCTGCCCGCCCGGATCGGTGCACACCCCGCCCTGCGCGCCGCCGTCGACCTGCTCGGCCGCGAACTGGACCAGCCGGGGCCCGGCTCAGACGCGGTGGTGCCAGCGTTACTCGACACCCTGCTGATCTACATTCTCCGCGCCTGGCTGGACGACCACGCCGGGCAGGCGGCCACCGGCTGGGCTGCCGCCCTCGCCGACCCGGCCGTCGCCGACGCGCTCCACGCGATCCACCATCGCCCGGCCCATCCGTGGACGGTGGAGGAGCTCGGCGCACGGGCGGGGCTGTCGCGGGCGGCTTTCGCCCGACGGTTCGCCACCGTCGTGGGGCAACCTCCCCTGGCCTACCTGACCTGGTGGCGCATGATCATCGCCAGCCAGTTGCTCGGCACCAGCGACGCCCCGCTACGCGTGGTCGCCCAAAACGGCGGCTACTCCTCGGAGTTCGCGTTCGCCAAGGCGTTCAAACGCCAGTTCGGGATCTCGCCCGGCAGCTACCGCAGACAACACGACAACACCAAGCACCCCGTAACGCCCAGGCGAGCCCCAAGCGTCATTCACCACCGATGAGTGGCAGCTGAGCGACTCGACACGCCGGGACTTCTATCGCTGAGCTGCCAGCGATCACGGTTTGGCGGGCGGCTCGGCCACGTAGGTGCCCCGGCCCTGCTGGCCGATGATCAGCTCTCGGTCGTGGAGGATGACCAATGCCCGATAGGCGGTGTTGTTGCTGACGCCGTACATATCGGCGAGTTGGCTGGTCGAGGGCAATTTGTCTCCGGGCTTCAACTCGCCGTTCTTGATCTTCCCGGCGATGTCGTCGACGATGCGGCGGAACGAAGGCTGTGCTGTGGGCATGCTGGGACTCCGGTTGGTTCGGCTCCCCGATCATGCCGGACCTACACCAGCATCTGCAATAAGTTGCCACGCCAGCACTCAGGGCTAAACTCACGCCACTTAGTGGCGTAAGTTGCTGGGTGTCCGGCTCCGGTTGGTTCGGCAAGCCTCGGGGGCGGACACCACGGTTGGCTGCGGGGCCGTACCGCCGATCAGGGCTGCGGTTCCGGAGCCGGCGGCCCCGGTCCGCTTCCCCCGATCGCGGGGCCGGGGCCGCCTTCCAGCGCCCATCCCGACCGAGAGGTGGCCCATGCGCAACGTGCTCGCCCTGTTCCGCCGCCCCGCGCGGCGTACTCCCTCCCATCCACCGAACGCCGGCCGGTACGGCTGGGCGTCCTGCCGCCCGCTGACCGCTGGGCAGATCCGCGAGCGGCAGTTCCAGCAGGTACGACGCGGGCTCGACCCGGCCGAGGTGTACGCCTTCCTGCACCGGGTCGCCGGCGAGCTGGCCCATGCCCGGCGGGACCTGGCGATGGTCACCGAGGAGAACATCCGGATCAAGCGGGCGCTACGCAACTGGCAGTCCCGGTTCGCGCCCAGGGTGTGGCGGTGAGCCCGCAGCGGTTCGTCGTCCACCTGCCCGTGGTCGCCGCCGACCTGCCGACCGCGCTGCGCCTCGCCCGGGCGGTCACCCGGGCGCTCGGGTTCCTGCCCGAGGTGGAGGGCGGCGGAACGACCGTGTCGGCCGAGGACCGGCAGAGCGTACGACACTGGGTCTTCTGCGACCGGCTGCTCGACGGCGGCCGGCGCTGCCCCCGCCCGGCCGACCACAACGGCGACTGCGCGGGCCCTGCCCTTGCTCCGCGCGAATTGCGGCGTGTTGCGGCTTCCACGGCGGCGGATAC
>NZ_SMJY01000175.1:0-12891 GCF_004348355.1 Micromonospora sp. KC721
ACCCTGGATTGATCATGAAGTTGACGCCGGAGCCGATCTTCACCGGGCCGCCAACTTCATGATCAACGGAGTGGACCGGCGGGTGGGACGCGCAAGGGGCACGCCGGTGGGCCGGCGTGCCCCTTGCGGTGGTACGGGTGGATCACATGTTGGCGACGTCGGACTGCTTGGCGCGCACCGCCTCGGCGGCCTCCTTGAGGCTGGCCAGCTCGTCGGCGTCCAGTTCCGTCTCGACGACCTTCTTGACGCCCTCGGCGCCGATCTCCGCCTCGACGCCCAGGTAGACCCCGGAGATGCCGAACTCGCCGTCGACCCAGGCGCAGACCGGCATGACCTCGCCGGAGTCCTCCGCGACGGCCCTGGCCATCCGCGCGGCGGCGGCGGACGGGGCGTAGTAGGCGGAGCCGGTCTTCAGCAGCGCGACCACCTCGGCGCCACCGTTGCGGGTCTTGACGACCAGCTCCTCGATCTGCTCGGCCGGCATCACCTCGCGCAGCGGCCGGCCGCCGACGGAGCTCTTCGACGGGACCGGGACCATGGTGTCCCCGTGCGAGCCGAGAGTCAGGGTCTTCACCGACTTCACCGGTACCTGGAGCGCCTCGGCGACGAAGTTGGTGAACCGGGCGGTGTCGAGCATGCCGGCCTGGCCGAGCACCCGGTTACGCGGGAACTGGGTGGCGAGCTGGGCCAGCGCGGTCATCTCGTCCAGCGGGTTCGACACGACGATGACGACGGCGTTCGGCGCGTACTTGGCGACGTTCTCGGACACCTGACGGACGATCTTGGCGTTCGTCTCCAGCAGGTCCATCCGGCTCATGCCCGGCTTGCGGGGCAGTCCGGCGGTGATGACGACGACGTCCGAGCCCTCGATGGCCTCGTAGCCCTCACCGTTCGGGCCGGTGGTGGCCCCGACGACCTTGGTCTCGAAGCCCTCGATCGCACGCGACTGGTTGAGGTCCAGCGCGAGACCCGCCGGCTTGCCCTCCACGATGTCGGTGATCACGACGGTGTCGAAGACGTCGTACTCGGCCAGGCGCTGTGCGGTGGTGGAGCCGTAGAAGCCGGCCCCGACGACAGTGACCTTCTTACCCATGGTCGTCCCACTCCCTGATACCAGTCGGTTTTCCGGACCGTATCAGCCATCCTGGCACCGGTCGGGCCAGGGGCGGCGGGCATCGGCCGGATGGGGCGAACGTCACCGTCGACCGCTTGCGGCAGCGTCAGTCCCGTTCGGCCCGCTCGACCACGTTGGTCAGCAGCATGGCCCGCGTCATCGGCCCCACCCCGCCGGGCATCGGCACGAGCTTTCCGGCCACCTCGGCCACCTCCGGGTCGACGTCGCCGGTGTAGCGCCCCTTGCCATCCGCCCCGATGACCCGGGTGATGCCGACGTCGACCACGGTCGCGCCGGGCGTGACCATCTCGGCGGTGAGCAGCCCCGGCACCCCCGCCGCGACGATCACCACGTCCGCGGCCCGGGTGTGCGAGGCAAGGTCCAGGGTGCCGGTGTGGCAGAGGGTCACCGTCGCGTTCTCGCTGCGCCGGGTGAGCAGCAGGCCGAGCGGCCGACCCACGGTGTTGCCCCGGCCGACCACCGCCACCTTGGCGCCGCGCAGCGGCACGTCGTGCCGGCGCAGCAGCTCGACGATGCCCCGTGGGGTGCAGGGCAGCGGACCGTCGTAGCCGAGCACGAGGCGGCCCAGGTTGACCGGGTGCAGGCCGTCGGCGTCCTTGTCCGGGTCGATCATCTCCAGCGCCCGCTGGGTGTCCAGGTGGGCCGGCAGCGGCAGCTGGACGATGTAGCCGTGGCAGGCCGGATCGGCGTTCAGCTCGGTGAGAACCTCGTCGACCTGCTCCTGGGTGGCGTCGGCGGGCAGCTCGCGGCGGATGGAGGCGACCCCCACCTCGGCGCAGTCCCGGTGCTTGCCGTCGACGTACGCCTGGGAGCCCGGGTCGGCGCCGACCAGGACCGTGCCCAGGCCGGGGGTGATGCCGCGCTCCGCGAGCGCCTTGACCCGTGTCCGCAGCTCGTCCTTGATCTCCGCCGCGGTTGCCTTGCCGTCCAGGATGGTCGCCGTCACCACCTGATCGTCTCATGGGGGTGTGCTCGTCCGGCGGGGGGTCCGTCGGGCCGCCTGCGCCAGGTTGTGGTTTCCGGTCGCAGAAATGCCCCGGTACGCCGCAAACCGCGACGGTTGAGGCCCGCCCCGACGTCGGGGCGGGCCTCAACCGTCGCGCTCAGTGGAAGAAGTGGCGGGTGCCGGTGAGGTACATGGTCACCCCGGCCTCCTTGCAGGCGGCGATGGTCTCCTCGTCACGGACGGAACCGCCGGGCTGCACGATGGCCCTGACGCCCGCCTCGATGAGGATGCGCGGGCCGTCGGCGAACGGGAAGAACGCGTCCGAGGCGGCCACCGCGCCCCGGGCCCGGTCCGCACCCGCCCGGTCTACCGCCAGCCGTGCCGAGTCGACCCGGTTGACCTGGCCCATGCCGACCCCGACCGAGGCACCCTCCTTGGCCAGCAGGATCGCGTTGCTCTTCACCGCTCGGACCGCCCGCCAGGCGAAGACCAGGTCGGCCAGGGTGGCCGGGTCGGCCGCCTCGCCGGTGGCCAGCCACCAGGTGGCGGGGTCGTCGCCTTCGGCGTCGACCCGGTCCCGCCCCTGCACCAGCACACCGCCGGAGACCTGGCGCCACTCCGTCGCCTGCGGCGCGGACCGCGGGGCGCGCAGCAGCCGGACGTTCTTCCTGGCCTGCAGGATCTCGACGGCACCCTCGTCGTAGCCGGGGGCCACCACGACCTCGGTGAAGACCTCCGCGACCTGCCGGGCCATCGCCACGCTCACCGGGCGGTTCACCGCGATCACGCCGCCGAAGGCCGACACCGGGTCGCAGGCGTGGGCCTTGCGGTGCGCCTCGGCGACGTCGGCGCCGACCGCGATGCCGCACGGGTTCGCGTGCTTGATGATCGCCACGGCCGGCTGGTCGGGAAAGTCGTGGGCGGCCCGCCAGGCGGCGTCCGCGTCGACGTAGTTGTTGTAGGACATCTCCTTGCCGTGCAACTGCTCGGCCTGGGCCAGCCCGGACGGGCCGGCCGGGTCGGCATACACGGCGGCGTCCTGGTGCGGGTTCTCGCCGTAGCGCAGCACCGCCTGCCGGCGCAGGGCCAGCCCGGCGAAGCGCGGCCACCGCTCACCCTCCGGGGTGAACTGCCGCGCGAACCACTCGGCGACCGCCACGTCGTACTCGGCGATGTCGGCGAAGGCGCGGGCGGCGAGCGCCCGCCGCTGGGCCAGCGTGAAGCCGCCCTCGGCGAGCGCGGCCAGCAGTGCCGGGTACGCCGCCGGGTCGGTCACCACCGCCACCGAGGCGTGGTTCTTGGCGGCGGCGCGGACCATCGCCGGACCGCCGATGTCGATCTGCTCGACACACTCGTCCTGGCCGGCGCCGGAGGCGACGGTGGCCTGGAACGGGTAGAGGTTGGAGACCAGCAGGTCGACGCCGGCGATGCCGTGCTCGTCGAGCTGGCGGGCGTGGGCGTCCTTGCGCAGGTCGGCGAGGAGACCCCCGTGGATCTTCGGGTGCAGCGTCTTGACCCGGCCGTCGAGAATCTCCGGGAAGTCGGTCACCTGCTCCACCGGGGTCACCGGCACGCCCGCACCGGAGATGGTGGCGGCGGTGCTGCCGGTCGAGACGATCTCCACCCCGGCGTCGTGCAGCGCCCGCGCCAGCTCGACCAGCCCGCTCTTGTCGTAGACGCTGACCAGTGCCCGCCTGATGGGGCGGCGCTCGTCCTGAGTGGCACTCACTCCGACCGTGACCTTCCTTCCGGTGATCGTCCAACCTTCACGGACCAGGCGACCGACCTGCTCGACGAGCTGGCGCCGCTCGGCCTCCTTGATGCGCTCGGTGAGCGTCTCCTCGTCGTCGTCGTCCCGCACCGGCACGGCGACCTGGGCGACGATCGGGCCGGTGTCCGTCCCGGCGTCGACGAAGAAGAGGGTGGCCCCGGTGATCTTGACGCCGTACGCGAGGGCGTCCCGGGGACCGTGGATGCCGGGGAACGCCGGCAGCAGCGTGTTGTGCGTGTTCAGGTAACGGCCCCCGAACGTGGCCAGGAAATGGGGACCGGCCAGTTTGAGGAAGCCGGCCGAGACCACCAGGTCGGGCCGGTGTTCGGCGACCCGCGCGGTCAACGCCCGGTCCCAGTCCTCCCGGGTGCGGTGGTCCCGCACCCGTTCCACGAAGGTCGGCACCCCGGCGGCGGCGGCCCGGTCCAGGCCGGCGATCCCGTCCCGGTCGGCGCCGACGGCGACCACCTTCGCCCCGTACGCCGGGTCGGCGGCGGCGTCCAGCAGCGCCTGGAGGTTGCTGCCGGAACCGGAGACGAGGACGACGAGGCGGGCGGCGGGCGCGGGCTCGGTCACCGGGCCAGCGTATCGGGCAGGTCGGCACACCCGGCGTTCGGGCGGTGGCGATCCGGGTGACCACGAATGTGGCACGTACGCGATACGCTGCCGGTCGCTCGGTGACGGGTGTACGCCCGACGCCGCACCCTTCACGGATGAACAGGCACGACAGTGCCACAAAAGAGGAGTTTTCATGCAGCCCGGTCAGCCGAACCCTGCGCAGCAGCCGATCAACAACAACATGACGATGTCCATCGTCGCCATCTTCCTCTTCTGGCCGCTGGCGATCCCCGCCATCATCAACGCCTCGAAGGTCAACCCGCTGCTGCAGCAGGGCGACTACGCCGGCGCGCAGGCGGCGGCCGCCGAGTCGAAGAAGTGGTCGAAGTGGGCCATCATCATCGGTGCCGTCTGGCTCGCGATCGTTCTGGTCTGCTGCCTCGCCGGTGGCCTGGCCGGCATGATGAACGGCTCCAGCGGCAGCCAGTACTGACGACCAGCGATCGAGGAGCACCGTCGACATGCAGCCCGGACCCCCCGGACAGGACCCGTACGGTCAGCAGCCCCCGCACGACCCGTACGGTCAGCAGCCCCCGCACGACCCGTACGGCCAGCCCGCCCCGGGCCAGCCGGCGGACCCGTACGCCCAGCCGCCGCAGGCGCCGTACGGTCAGCCCGCCCCGGGCCAGCCGTACGGGCAGCCGGCGGATCCGCACGCCCAGCCCTACGGCCCGCCGACGCACCCGGGCGCCGGGTACCCGCAGCCGGCCGGGCAGCAGAACACCCTCGGCCTGGTGTCGATGATCCTGGGCATCGTCTCGATCCCGATGCTCTGCTGCTTCTCCCTGGGCATCCCGCTCGGCATCGCCGCGGTGGTCACCGGCTGGATGGGCAGGCAGAAGGCGGCCCAGGGGCTGGCCAGCAACGGCGGTCAGGCCAAGGCGGGCCTGATCTGCGGCGCGGTCGCCGTCGGGTTGGGTGTGCTCGGGCTCATCGTGAACCTCGTCGTCGGTTTCGACGGCCTGCCGAACCGGTTCTGAGGCGGACGGCACACCGAACCGGTTCCGAACGACGACCGCGACGGGCGACCCGGCAATGCGCCGGGGCGCCCGTCGGGTTTCCGGGCACGATCCGGGCCCCTGCGCGGGCGGCCTTCCGCCCCGCCTCGGTCGGGGTCAGCGGCGACCGAGCAGCTTGCCGGCGGCAGCCCCGAGCAGCGCACCGACGGTCACCACGGCGGTCGCCACCAGCCCCACCTGCCAGACCACCGGGCCGATCTCGGCCAACCGGCCGTTGCCGAGCGGGCCACCGGAGAGCCCGGCGGCCAGGGCGGCGAGCAGGCCCGCGACCGGGCCGGCGAACGCCGCCGGGCCGAGCAGCGCGGGCCAGCCCGGCTCCGCCCGCTCCTCGCCGGTCGGACGGGACAGCCGGCGGGTGAGCAGCCAGCCGGCGGCCATGCCGGCCAGCACCGGCACCGCGAGCAGAGCGGCCCCGAGACCCTCGACCGGGCCGCTCGGCAGCCCGGCGAGCAGCGGTACGGCCGGCAGGGCGCCCACCGTCACCTCGCTGGTGCGCACCGCCGTGCCGGTGCCGACGGCGAACCCGGGCCCGAGCAGGTAGGCGGTCGACCAGACCGTGGCGTTCGGCGCGTAGGCGAGACTGACCAGGGTGATGCCGGCCTGCCCGGCCACCCCCGTGCGGTACGCCCCGATCATGTCGGCCGCGTCGCCCCCGCCGGTCGCCACCGCCAGTCCGGCCGCCCCGGCTCCCGCGCCGAACAGCAGCAGCCCGGCCACCAGTCCGGTACGCACCCCGTCGCGCACCGGGCCGGGCGCGTGCTCGGCGAGCAGGCCGGCGACACCGGTGGTGCGCACCGCCCCGGCCAACGCGCCCAGCACGCCGACGAGCGCGAAGCTGACGCCGGCGCGGACCGGCGACACCCCCAGGCCGCTTCCGGAGCCGACCAGCAGCGCGGCGAGGACGCCGAGCAGCGCGTACCCGATGCCGACGGCGACCGCGGCGGTGAGTGCCTGCCGTGGGGAGCGTCGGCCGCGCGCGCCCATGGCCCGGGTGGTGTGCACCCCCGCGCGGGTCAGCCGCCAGAACACCAGCACGGTCAGCGCCAGCGGGACCAGACCGAGCGGGCCGGCGGTGGTCTGCAACGGAACGCCGTGGCCGAGCAGCCAGCCGGCCAGCCCGGCGCGCAGTGCGCCCGGCAGCGTGGCAGAGTCCTCGCTGAGCTGGGCCAATCCCAGCACCAGGGCGACCGGCAGGTACGACGTGACGGCGGCCCAGACGGCGGCGACGCCGGCCGCGACCGGCAGCGGCGCCCGGCCCCGGGACGACTCGGGGTGGCGGGGAGACGGCACCCGGGAACCCGCCGTCGGCCGGTCGGGCGGACGGGCGTCGGCGTGCACGCCGGCAGGACGGCGGGGCTGATCAGGGGTGACCGAGGACATCGGGTCTACTCTGGCACGCCGGAGGGATGCCGGCTGCCCGGTGGGGCCGCCCGGTAGCCGGCGAGTTCCCTGATCCACCGGTTCCGGGCCCCGATCCGGTTTAGCCTCGGCGCAGGACGCGACCGACGTCGCGGCACCGAGCGCTGGGAGGAAGCCGTGACCACTCCGTACCCGCCGACCCCGCCGCCACCGGCGGCTGGCAGGGACCGCACCACGCTGTGGGGCGTCCTCGGCATCGTCCTGGGCTTGATCTGCTGCGGCATCCTGGGCATCGTCTTCGGCTACCTGTCGATCCGGGATGCCAAACGGTACGGGCAGTCGCCCCTGCTCGGCTACCTGGCCATCGCCTTCGGCGTGATCAACATCATCGGCACCGCGATCTGGCGAGCCACCGGTACGTATCCGCTCTGGGACAACCGCTGAGGGGGCCGACCGTCACCGGCCGACCCCCTCGACATCCCGTCCCGTCCGCTCAGCGGCCGGCTGGTCCGTGTCCGTCCGCTCAGCGGCCGGACATGATCTCCCGCATCAGCTTGGCGGTCTCGGTCGGGGTCTTCCCGACCTTGACGCCGACGGCCTCCAGCGCCTCCTTCTTCGCCTCGGCGGTGCCCGCCGAGCCGGAGATGATGGCACCGGCGTGGCCCATGGTCTTGCCGGGGGGCGCGGTGAAGCCGGCGATGTAGCCGACCACCGGCTTGGTGACGTTGGCCTTGATGAAGTCGGCGGCCCGCTCCTCGGCGTCGCCGCCGATTTCGCCGATCATCACGATCGCGTCGGTCTCCGGGTCGGCCTCGAACGCGGCGAGGGCGTCGATGTGGGTGGTCCCGATGATCGGGTCACCGCCGATGCCCACGCAGGTGGAAAAACCGATGTCACGCAGCTCGTACATCATCTGGTAGGTCAGCGTGCCGCTCTTGCTGACCAGGCCGATCCGGCCGGTGCCGGTGATGTCGGCCGGGATGATGCCGGCGTTGGAGGCGCCCGGCGAGGCGATACCGGGGCAGTTCGGGCCGATGATCCGGGTCTTGGCCCCCTTGGCCACGTTGTACGCCCAGAACGAGGCGGTGTCGTGCACCGGCACGCCCTCGGTGATCACCACGGCCAGCGGGATCTCCGCGTCGATGGCCTCGACCACCGCGCCCTTGGTGAACTGCGGCGGCACGAAGATGACGGTGACGTCAGCCCCGGTCTCCTTCATCGCGTCCGCGACGGAGGCGAAGACCGGCAGCTCGGTGCCGTCGAAGTCGACGGTGGTGCCGGCCTTGCGCGGGTTGACGCCGCCGACGACGGTGGTGCCGGCGGCGAGCATCCGCCGGGTGTGCTTCATGCCCTCGGAGCCGGTCATCCCCTGGACGATGACCTTCGAGTCCTTGGTCAGCCAGATCGCCATTGTCAGACCCCCGCAGCCGCCAGCTCGGCGGCCCGCTCGGCCGCGCCGTCCATGGTGTCGACCCGCTGGATCAGCGGGTTGTTCGCGCCGTCGAGGATCGCCCGACCGGCCTCGGCGTTGTTGCCGTCGAGCCGGACGACGAGCGGCTTCGTGGCCTTCTCGCCGCGCTGCTCCAGCAGGGCCAACGCCTGCACGATGCCGTTGGCCACGGCGTCGCAGGCGGTGATGCCGCCGAAGACGTTGACGAAGACGCTCTTCACCGACGGATCGGAGAGCACGATCTCCAGGCCGTTGGCCATCACCTCGGCGCTCGCGCCGCCGCCGATGTCGAGGAAGTTGGCCGGCTTGACACCGCCGTGCCGCTCACCGGCGTACGCGACCACGTCGAGCGTCGACATGACCAGGCCCGCGCCGTTGCCGATGATGCCGACCTCACCGTCGAGCTTGACGTAGTTGAGGTCCTTCTCCTTGGCGGCCTGCTCCAGCGGGTCCACCGTGGCCTGGTCGACCAGGGCCTCGTGGTCCGGGTGCCGGAAGCCGGCGTTCTCGTCGAGGGTGATCTTGGCGTCGAGCAGCAGCAGCTTGCCCTCGCCCGTCTTGGCCAGCGGGTTCACCTCGACCAGCGTGGCGTCCTCGGCCACGAAGGCCTGCCACAGCCCCACGGCGACCTCGACGACCTGGTCGGCGACCTCGGCCGGGAAACCGGCGGCGGCGACGATCTCGCGGGCCTTGGCCTCGTCCACGCCCTTGACGGCGTCGATCGGGGCCTTGACCACCTTGTCCGGGGTGTCCGCGGCGACCTGCTCGATGTCCATGCCGCCGGCGACGCTGGCGATGCAGAGGAAGGTGCGGTTCGCCCGGTCGAGCAGGTAGGAGAAGTAGTACTCCTCGGCCACGTCCGCGGTCACGGTGATCATGACCTTGTGGACGGTGTGACCCTTGATGTCCATGCCGAGGATGTCGGTGGCCCGGGCCACCGTCTCCTCCGCGCCCTCGGCCAGCTTGACGCCGCCGGCCTTGCCTCGGCCGCCGACCTTCACCTGCGCCTTGACGACCACCCGACCGCCGAGGCGTTCGGCGATCGCGCGGGCCTCCTCCGGGGTAGTGGCGACGCCGCCGGCGAGCACGGGCAAGCCGTGCCGCTCGAACAGGTCCCGCCCCTGGTACTCGTACAGGTCCACGATTGCGCGTCCCGTCCCGTCTCCGCGGCGCGCCGTCGCGCCGCCACCAGCGTTGTGGAAACTCCGTTGACGCCCGTCATCAGTTCAAACAGGTCGTCGGCCGCAGCCTAGCGAGAAGAGGACCGGCGGCAACCGAGCGGGTGCGTGGTGTGCGGTAATGCACAGCGCGCCGCGCGCGACGCGCCGGCGCTCGGCGTTCGGCCGCACCGGCTGCCGAAGATCCCGGAAAAGGGGCGTAACCCCCTGCTGGGGGCGTCGTTGAGTCTGATGTCGGAGCGCTGATGGCGCGACGGCGGGAGCGGCCGATGCCCTGTCGGTCGAGGGGTGGCGGCGGGGCATCGTGCATAGAAGGGCCGGGCGTGTGAGGGGTGCGTCCGGCCCTTCCCCCTGCCCGCATCCGTTTCCGGGTCGCACACCCGGCGCGTTGCGTCGGGTGGCCAGCGTTGGCGGGGTGGCGAGGCGTCAGGCGACGGCCTGGGCGACGTTGGCCCGGACCCAGTCGACGATCGACTGGGTGGTCGCCCCCGGGGTGAAGATCTTCGCGACGCCGAGCTGTTCCAACTCGGGAATGTCGGCGTCCGGGATGATCCCGCCGCCGAAGACGACGATGTCCCGGGCGTCTCGCGCTGCGAGCAGCTCCAGCACCCGACGGAAGAGCGTCATGTGCGCGCCGGAGAGAACGGAGAGCCCGACCGCGTCGGCGTCCTCCTGGATGGCGGTCTCCACGATCTGCTCGGGCGTCTGGTGCAGGCCGGTGTAGATGACCTCCATGCCGGCGTCGCGAAGGGCGCGGGCGACGACCTTGGCGCCGCGGTCGTGGCCGTCGAGGCCCGGCTTGGCGACGACGACCCGGATACGAGAGCTCATCAGCGCACACCTTCCACGGGCTCGCGGCTACCACCTGAACGAACGGTAACCCGACGGCGGGGGGACGGAGAAACCGGCCCGCCGCCCTATCGCCCGAGCCCTCCGTACGGAAGCCGGACACCTCCGCCGAACGGTCACTGTACGCAACTTACGGGCAGTCAGGGGGACAGCCGTACGGCGAGCCGAGGCGTGACAATGTCGGACAGAAAGGGACAGAAAGCCGCAGCGGTTCGGCGCTTCCGCTTGTGACGGGGGCGGCGGAGGGCTAACGTGTCCACGGTTGTCATCAGGTCCACCGACGGGTGACGACGCCGCCAACGGACGTTCGACCGCACTTCACCGAACGGCCCGACTCGGCATCGGATCCCCGACAACGGAGGGTGTGCGTGCGCCAGCGCCTGTCGTCTGAGCCCGATAGATATCGTGGCCGCCGCCGTGTACCCACCCCCCCACGAAGCCGCTACGCGGCGGTCGTCACCACCGCCTTCGTGGGAGCCGGCATCGTCGCCCTCGGCGCGAACGCCCTCCCCGACAGCAAGAGCGTGAACCCGTCGGTACTCGACGAACTGAAGCAGGCTTCGGTCACCAGCCAGGACGCGGCGGCCCGCGCCGAGGCCGCCGACCGCGCCAGCCGGGACACCGCCCGGGGCGGCAACGGAGCCTCCACCGAGGCGGACCCGTGGCTGCTGCCCCTGCAGGGCTACGACTTCAACTCCCCGTACGGGATGCGCTGGGGCAAGCTGCACACCGGCATCGACCTGGTCGCGCCGGAGGGCACCCCGTACGTCGCGATCCACTCCGGCACCGTCACGAAGGCCGGCTGGTTCGGCGGCTACGGCTACGCCGTGATCGTCCAGCACCCCGACGGCAGCGAGGCCATCTACGGCCACTCCTCGGAGGTCAGCGTCCGGGAAGGGCAGCAGGTCAAGGCCGGTGACCAGCTCGGCCTGGTGGGCAACACGGGCCACTCGTACGGCTCCCACCTGCACCTGGAGATCCATGTCAAGGGCGAGCCACTGGACCCGGTGCCGTGGCTCCAGGAGCGCGGAGTGGACATCAAGCTGCAAGTCGAGGCATATTACAGCGAAGCAGCGGCTTCCTGACGCTGCGTGTCGCCCGTTGACCGCCCGGATCGAACGATCCGGGCGGTTTTTCGTGTCCGCAGGTCAGCTACGTCACAACAAGAGGTGTGACCGACACCACCGCACACTCTGCCCGGAAATGCCGTCACCCATGGTGACAGACCCGCAAAACGGGCGGGCCGTCGCAGCCGGCACCGACCGCCGTCCGTACCCGGTACCCACCGGCGGTCCGGGTGACACCCAGGATGGGCCGGTCCCCGCCCGCCGAGTGTGTGAAGGTCCGACGTGCAGGAAGACAGCAGAACCGGAAAGAGAACGATCCCGGCCGCACCGGCCCGGCACCGGCGCAGCCGCCGCGGCGGTCGCGGCGGTCGCGGCCTCATCGTCGGCGCGGTCGCTCTGGTCGGCCTCGGCGTCGCCGGTGCCGCGACGGTCGCGTTCGACTCCGCCGACACCCCCACCGCCACCACCGTGTCGCTCGACGCCCGGGCCCGCGCGGAGGCCGTCGACCAGGCCGACCGCTCTGCCCGGGAGGCGACCGTGTCGCTGAGCCCGCCGGCCGCCCCGATCCCGACGGCGGCGAGCCCGAGCGCCAGCCCGTCACCGACGGCCACGAAGAAGGCCACCACCGCCCGACCCACCCCGAAGAAGTCCCGCAAACCGACGCCGAAGCCCGCGCCGTCGTGGGTCATCCCGATGAAGGGCGCCCAGGTCACCTCGTGCTACGGCCCCCGCGGCGGCACCCTGCACGCCGGCATCGACTTCGCGATGCCCGCCGGCACCCCGGTCCGGGCCGCGTTCGGCGGCACCATCGAGAAGGCCGGCGACGTCGGCGACGGCTACGGTATCTCCGTGGTGGTCAACCACGGCAACGGCTACCTGACCCACTACGCCCACCTGAGCGCCGCGAAGGTGAGCGTCGGCGACCGGGTGGCCGCCGGCCAGGTCATCGGCCTGGAGGGCTCCACCGGCGACTCCACCGGCCCGCACCTGCACTTCGAGGTGCACCAGGGCCAGATGTGGAACCAGATCGACCCGGCACCGTTCCTACGCGCCCGGGGCATCGACGTCGCCTGCTGACCGGCACCCCGCCGGCCGATACGGTGGCGGCCGGGCGACTCGACACGCCGGGGCCGCGACTACTGGGCCGTCAACGATGATCGGGCTTGCTGGCAGGCGCTGTCAGAGCTTGTCGATCGGGGCGTGCCGCAGCACCAGCCACAGGGCCTGGTCCCCGAAGTCGATCTGCGCCCGGGCACCCGGGCCGTGCCCCTCCACCGCCAGCACCCGCCCCAGCCCGTACCGCTGGTGGTTGACCCGGTCACCGACCGCGACCTTCGGCGCCTGCCGCAGGTCGCTGGCGGTGGCCAGCCGGCTGGCGTCCACCCCGAGGCGCTGGGCGAGCTGGGTCGCCTTCGGCGTACCCCCGACGAAGCCGCCACGGCCGCCGGGCGAGCGCTCCGCGCGGCCCCCGACCCCGCCGCCCCCACCGGCCCACGAGG
>NZ_SMJY01000176.1:0-12838 GCF_004348355.1 Micromonospora sp. KC721
CCTCAACCGGACAGAGCCTTATCGCCCGAGCCAGCCTCCATCGACGGGGATCACGGCTCCGTTGACGTAGTCGGACGCCGGCGAGGCAAGGAAGACGACGGCTCCGGCGAGGTCGTCGGGGCGGCCCCAGCGGCCGGCGGGGATGCGGTCGAGGATCGCGGCGTTGCGGGCCGCGTCGTCGCGTAGCGCCTGGGTGTTGTCGGTGGCGATGTAGCCGGGGGCGATGGCGTTGACGTTGACACCACGGCCGGCCCACTCGTTGGCCAGCGCCCGGGTGAGCCCGACGAGGCCGGACTTGGCGGCGGTGTAGCCGGGAACGTTGATGCCGCCCTGGAAGCTGAGCAGCGACGCGGTGAAGACGATTTTGCCGTGGCCGCGTTCGACCATGCGCCGGCCGATCTCCCGGCTGAGGACGAACTGGGCGGACAGGTTCACCGCGATCACCTCGTCCCAGTCCTGGTCGGAGTGGTGGGCCGCAGGGGTGCGTTTGATGATGCCGGCGTTGTTGACCAGGATGTCGACGGGGCGGCCGTCGTGTTCGAGCCGATCGGCGAGCGCGACCAGGGCGTCGCGGTCGGCGAGGTCGACCTGGTATCCGATGAAGGCGCGGCCGTGGCCGCGCACCCGCTTCTCGACCTCGCTGCCGGTGGCTTCGAGGTGTGCGCTGACGGCGATGATGTCGGCTCCGGCGGCGGCGAGGGCGTCGGCCATGGCGAGCCCGATGCCGCGCCGGGCGCCGGTGACGACGGCGAGTCGTCCGGTGAGGTCGAAGGGATTCACGCGGTGGCCTCCTGGCAGTCGATGAGGACCTTCATGACGTCGCCGCCGGCGCGTAGGGCGGTGAACGCGGCGGCGGCGTTGTCGAGCGGTTCGATGCGGGAGATGAGGGCCTCGGCCGGCACCTTGCCGTGGCTGAGCAGGTCGATGGCGGTGTCGTAGTCACCCCGGTCGTAGACCCGGGCGCCGACCATGGTCAGTTCCCGCCAGAAGAACCGGAACAGGTCGACCTGCCGTGGTTGGTTGTGGATGCCGACGACGACCAGCCGACCGCGTACGGCGAGCACCTCGACGGCCGTGTCGACGCCGGCGGCCGAGCCGGAGACCTCGAAGGCGACCGCGGCGCCGGCGCCTTCGGTCCACGCGTCGACCTCGGCGGCGATGTCGTCGTGCGCCGGGTCGAGCGTGCGTAGCCCCAGAGCCTGGGCGACGGCGCGTCGGTGCGGGTCGAGTTCGAGGATGGTCACCTGCGCCCCGACCGACCGGGAGACCAGGGCGATCAGCACGCCGACCGGTCCACCGCCGATCACGACAGCCTTCTGGCCGGACCGCAGTTCGGCGCGGCGTACGTCGTGTACCGCGACCGCCGTGGGCTCGACCAACGCGCCGTGGGTGAGCGGCAGCTCTGGCGGCAGGGGTACCACGACGCCTGCCGGCACGGTCCAGCGTTGTTGCATCGAGCCGGCCGAGTCGATGCCGATGAAGTTGAGCCGGTGGCAGATGTGGCGGTGTCCGGCCTGGCAGGCGGGGCAGGTGCCGCACCAGTCCAGCGGCATGACCGTGACCGGTTGGCCGACGGTCAGATCATCGACGCCGGGGCCGAGGGCGGCGACCCGGCCGGACATCTCGTGACCGATCGTCTGCGGTGTCTGGACGCGCTGGTCCATGGCACCGTGCAGGATGTGCAGGTCGGTGCCGCAGATGCCGGTGTACGCGACCTCGATCTGCACCTGCCCGGGCCCAGGGGTGACGGGGGGCCGGTCCTCGACCACGATCGTCGCGTCGCCGGCATACAGCGCTGAACGCATGAGAGACCTCTATTCGGGAGTGTTGTTCGCTGAGCGACGCTGTGCCAGGCGTCGCTCGTCAGATCGGCCGCGTTGCCGGCTCGTCGTCGCGTAGGTGCGCCCGGAGCCACGTCTCGGTCGTGGTGATGTGCATCAGTGCCGCGGCCTGGGCCAGGATGGCGTCGCCGGCGACCAGCGCGGCGTAGATCGCCTCGTGTTCGCGGAGCGTCTGTCCCGCGGCGTCGGCGTCGACCAATCCTCGCCACACCCGAGCGCGCAGCGTTCGACTGGATATGCCCTCGAGTACCGTCGAGAGCGTTTCGTTGCCGGTGGCGGCGATGACCGCGCGGTGGAACGCGGCGTCGTGCTGGTTGAGCAGTTCCACGTCGTCCGCCGCCGCGCGCATGGCGTCGAGATGCCCCTTGACCTCGGCGAGCTGCCGCGGGGTGACGCGAGTGGCGGCCAGCGCGGTGGCGACGGGTTCGAACAGCCGGCGTACCTCGGTCAGCTCCAGCATCGTGTCGCCCTGCAGCAGTTCCACGGCTTCGCCGATGCCTTCCAGCAGCAGCTTCGGCTGCAGGCTGGTGACGAAGGTGCCGTTGCCGCGCCGTACCTCGAGCACGCGCGCGGCGACCAGCGCCCGAACGGCTTCCCGCATGATGTTGCGCCCGACACCGAGGTCGGCGGCGAGCTGCTGCTCCGGCGGCAGTCTCGATCCTGGCGGCAGCTCACCCGACTGGATGAGCTCCCGGATGCGCGTCATGGCCTTGTCGGTCAGTGACATGGTGCGGTGCCTCTGGCGGTCAGCCCCGGCCACGAGGTCGGGGAGGAGAACGGAGGTTGCTGGTGGCCGGAAAGCCTAGCAGGGTGATCCCATGTCAGAGAACCATGAGTAGCCGAGTGGTCGCTTGCGCTCCTCGATGCCATCAGGGTATTCCCTTGTGGCAGCGAGGTCTTCGATCTGTGTCTGGACTGGACGGCTGGCTAAGGCTATAAAAGACATCCCATGCCGGGAGCGCTGTCGGGATGACGGCGGTGCGTGCGGGCGGCGTGGAAACAGCTACGACGCGGTGGCCGACAGGCCGGGGCGTGGGGAAGAGGTAGCCGTCATGGCTGAGGTGATCAGCACGATCGAGGCGGTGGATGTCCGCTTCCCGACCTCGCGTGAGCTCGACGGATCGGACGCGATGAATCCGGAGCCCGACTACTCGGCGGCCTACGTCACGATCCGCACCAGCGCTGGCCAGGAAGGCTACGGCTTGGCATTCACCGTGGGGCGCGGCAACGACGTCCAGGTCGCCGCGGTGCAGGCGCTCGCGCCACTCGTGATCGGCCTGCCACTGGCGGACATCCTGGCCGATCTCGGCGGGTTCTCCGACCGGCTGACCGGCGACAGCCAGCTACGGTGGCTCGGCCCGAACAAGGGGGCGATCCACATGGCCGCGGGCGCGATCGTGAACGCGACCTGGGACCTGTACGGCCGCAGGGAAGGCAAGCCGGTCTGGCGGCTGCTGGCGGCGATGACGCCGGAGCAGCTGGTCGACCTCGTCGACTTCCGCTACCTGCGGGAAGCCCTGACCCGTGAGGAGGCGCTGGAGATCCTGCGGCGCGCTGAACCCGGACGCGCCCAGCGCCAGCAGCACCTGCTCGAACGGGGATACCCGGCCTACACCACCACCCCGGGGTGGCTGGGCTACACCGACGAGAAGTTGGTACGCCTGGCGAAGCAGGCCGTGGCGGACGGATTCGGTCTGATCAAGCTGAAGGTGGGCGCAGACCCGGACGCCGACGTACGACGGCTGCGGTTGGCACGTGAGGCGGTGGGACCGGACGTCCGCATCGCCATCGACGCCAACCAGGCATGGGGAGTCGATCAGGCGATCGCCTCACTGGAGCCGTTGGCGCCGTACCACCCGTACTGGATCGAGGAACCGACGTCACCGGACGATGTGCTCGGCCACGCCGCGATCCGCGAGGCGGTGGCACCGATCAAGGTCGCGACCGGTGAGCACTGCCACAACCAGGTGATGTTCAAACAACTACTGCAGGCCGGTGCCATCGACATCCTGCAGATGGACGCCAGCCGGGTCGCGGGGGTGACCGAGAACGTCGCGATCCTGCTGCTGGCCGCCAAGTACGGGGTGCCGGTCTGTCCGCACGCCGGCGGCGTGGGCCTGTGCGAGATGGTGCAGCACCTGGCGATGTTCGACTACGTCGCGGTTTCCGGTACCACCGAGGGGCGCGTGATCGAGTACGTCGACCACCTGCACCAACACTTCGTCGACCCGGTCGTGATCCGTGATGGTCACTACGTGGCACCGACCGCTCCGGGTCTGGGGGCCCGGATGCACCCGGCGTCGATCGCCGCGTACCGCTATCCGGACGGCCCGCAGTGGGTGTCCGCCGAGCCGTGATCCGAGCCTGTTCTCCGATAGGAGCTGTGATGAAACGTAAGAGACTGGCGGTGGTGGCGGTGGCCGCCGTGTCCACGATCCTGCTCAGCGCGTGCGCCGGCACCGACACCACCGCCAGTGGTGGCGCACCGGTGGTGGGTGTCGACTACCCCCGCTCGGACACCGACTTCTGGAACTCGTACATCAAGTACACCCCGCAGTACGCCACGGAACTCAAGCTCGATCTGAAGACCACCAACTCGCAGAACGACGTGGCGAAGCTGACCTCGAACGTGCAGACCTTCATCAGTCAGGGCGTCAAGGGCATCGCGATGGCGCCGCAGGACACCGCCGCCATCGCCCCGGCGCTGCAGACCCTGGCCACGAAGAAGATCCCGGTGGTGACCATCGACACCCGCCCTGATCAGGGTGACGTGTTCATGGTGGTGCGCGCCGACAACCGCGCCTACGGCGAGAAGGCGTGCCAGTTCCTGGGCACCAAGCTCAAGGGCACCGGCAAGGTCGTCATGTTGCAGGGCGACCTGGCCTCGATCAACGGCCGCGACCGCACCGAGGCGTTCAACGAGTGTATGAAGAAGAACTTCCCGGGGATCACCGTGTTCGGAGAGGCGACCAACTGGGACGGGGCGGTCGCCTCGCAGAAGCTGCAGATCCGGTTGACCGAGCATCCCGACATCAAGGGCGTCTACATGCAGTCCAGCTTCGCGCTGGCCGGTACGCTGCAGCTGCTCAAGCAGCGTGGTCTGCTGACCAAGCCGGACGACCCCAGGCACGTGTTCGTGGTTTCCAACGACGGCATCCCGAAGGAACTGCAGGACATCGCCGCCGGCAATATCGACGCCACCGTATCCCAGCCGGCCGACCTGTACGCCAGGTACGCGCTGTACTACCTCAAGGCGGCGATCGACGGCAAGACCTTCCAGCCCGGACCGACCGACCACGACAGCACGATCATCGAGGTACGCCCAGGGGTCCTCGAAGACCAGCTGTCCGCTCCGCTGGTCACGCTCGACGGCGGCGTCTACGGCGGCGTGCCGAGCCTGAAGCCCGACGACAAGTCCCTGTGGGGCAACAACATCGGCTGACCAGCCTTAAGGATGGTACGCACATGAGCGGCAGCGGACAGCGTCCGGCGCGCTCCGTATCCGCCCTCACCGGCGACGGGCAGACTCCGCTGGATCTGCCGGTCGCCGAGGCGGCGAACATCACCAAACGGTACGGCTCCACGGTGGCCCTGCACGACGCCGGAATCACCGTGCGCCCCGGCGAGACGCACGCGCTGGTCGGCCGCAACGGCGCGGGCAAGTCCACCCTGGTGTCGATTCTGACCGGGCTACAGGCTCCGGACTCCGGGTCGGTCCGGTTCTCCGGTGCACCGGCACCGCGGTTGTCGGATCGCGACGCGTGGCGGCGGCACGTCGCATGCGTCTACCAGAAGTCGACCATCATTCCCGAGTTGACCGTGGCGGAGAACCTGCTGATCAACCGGTACGACCGGGGGCGCAGCGGACTGATCAGCTGGCGTTCGCTACGGCGGCGGGCGCAGGAGTTGCTGACCGCGTGGTCGGTGGACGTGGACGTCCGGAGCAGGGCGGGCGACCTGGGCGTCGAGCAGCGCCAGTTCGTCGAGATCGCCCGGGCACTGTCGTTCGGAGCCCGGTTCGTCATCCTGGACGAGCCGACCGCCCAGCTGGACGCCGCCGCGATCGCCCGGCTGTTCGCCGGTATCCGTGACCTGCAGGAGCAGAGGGTGACCTTTCTGTTCATCAGTCACCACCTGCAGGAGGTCTACGAGATCTGCGACATGGTGACCGTGTTTCGCGACGCCCGACACATCGTCACCGCACCGGTCGCCGAGCTGCCTCGTCGCGACCTGATCGCCGCGATGACCGGAGAGGCCAACAGTCTGGAAGCGCCCCGTACGCGTACCGGACCGGCCGGGTCGGCGCGGGTGGTCCTCGACGTGGCTGCCCTGGCTTCGGCGGGCGCCTTCGAAGACGTGTCGTTCCAGGTGCGCGCCGGTGAGATCGTGGGCCTCGCCGGCTCAGGCGGGAGCGGCAAGACCGAGGTCGCCGAGACGATCGTGGGGCTGCGCACCGCCGATGCCGGCACCATCGCCGTCGCCGGCCGCCGGCCACGCGCCGGTGATGTCAGCGCGGCCCTGGCCACCGGCATCGGATTCGTCCCGCAGGACCGCCACCACCAAGGACTCGTCGCCGGCATGTCGATCGCCGACAACGCCACGTTGACGATTCCCGATCGGCTCGGCCCGGCCGGCTTTCTCAGCACCCGGCGCCGGGACGCGGTGGCAGCCGCGGCGATCGACGACCTGGCGATCAAAACGCCCGGGCCGGGGCTGCCCGTTTCCGGGCTGTCCGGCGGCAACCAGCAGAAGGTTGTCATGGCCCGTGCCCTGGCGAGCGACCCACGACTGCTGGTCCTTGTCACTCCCACCGCGGGGGTGGACGTACGGTCCAAGGAGTTCCTGCTCGGCAAGGTGGGGCAGGTCGCCAACTCCGGGACCGCTGTCGTCATCGCCTCTGACGAACTCGACGACCTGCGACTGTGCGACCGGGTCCTGGTGATGTTCCAGGGCCGCATCGTCGCCGACCTGCCCAGCGGCTGGCGTGACCAGGACATCGTGGCCGCAATGGAAGGACTGACCATCGATGCCTGAGACCACGACTGCACCGGAAGCACGCACGACGGGTGGGGCCACGGCGGGCACACCCGGCCAGCGCCGGATCGCCGGCCGGGTCGCCCTCGCTCGGTTACGGGATCTCGCCCTGGTGCCGGCCATCATCATCATCGCGATCGTGGGCCAGCTCATCAATCCGGTCTTCCTGAAGCCCGACAATCTGATCAACATCGTTCAGACGATGTCGGAGATCGCCCTACTCGTGCTGGCCCAGACCATCGTCCTGGTCGCCGGCAAGATGGATCTGTCGCTGGAGTCCACCTTCGGCCTGGCCCCGGGCGTCGCCGCCTGGATGACCGTCGCCGTCGGCGCCGGACACGGACTCGGACTGGTACCCGGCGGCTGGGCCGTTCCGATCACCCTGGCGGTCGGGGCGCTGATCGGCATCGCCAACGCCCTGCTGATCGTCCGGTTCGGTCTGCATGGTTTCATCGTGACGCTGGGCATGCTCATCGTCCTGCGCGGCCTGCTCACCGGCATCTCCGGCGGCCAGACGTTCTTCACCCTGCCCGAGTCGATGATGTATCTCGGCACGGCGGTGTGGTGGGGCATCCCCGCGTCGATCTGGATCTGCGTGGCACTGTTCGCCGCCGGCATCGTTCTGCTCGGTTACACCAGTTTCGGGCGATCGCTCTACGCCATCGGTGGCAATGTCGATGCGGCGAGAGCCGCGGGTATCCGTACCGACCGCGTCCTGGGGGTCGCCCTGGTCAGCGCGAGCACTCTCGCCGCACTCGGTGGGCTGTTGCTGTCCGGCCGCCTCGCCTCCGTGGCGGCCTCGCAGGGAAACGGCGCCATTTTCACCGTGTTCGCCGCTGCGGTCATCGGTGGCGTCAGTCTCAACGGCGGCAAGGGCAGCATGTTCGGCGCCTTCACCGGCATCCTGCTCCTGTTCATGATCCAGAATGTGCTGACGCTGGCCGGCGTACCAGCCCAGTGGATCGGCGCGCTCAACGGCGCCATCATCCTCATCGCCCTTGTCGTGTCCCGCATCACCGGGGGCAAGGCGCAAGAATAGGCACTTCACGCGACGGCGACCACCCGGCATTCCGTTGTCTGACGTGCGGCGTGGTCACGACGGTGGCGGCGCTCTGGATCGCGTGCCTCGCTACGCCGTGACACCGGCTTTCTCATGTTTGAGCGAAAGTGTGGCCGGCTCGGACGCAAGTATGGACAGGTCAGGCGGAAGTCCTCTACTCTCGTCGCACGACCATCATGGTTGTCGATGCGTTCCGGCGGCGCGGTGACCATCGACCTGCACTGTCTCCGAGCTGTTGCCCCCGCTCGGCGGTAGCGGCCCCCTCCGGGCATGGCACCCGGTAGGCCGACAGCACCTCCGGCTACGGCCTCGGCGCGTCGGCGCGCGCCCCAGCCTGGCAGTCACCTGTTCAGGAAGGGGATTGCACCTTCATGTCCACCCGAATCGAGAGAACTGTTGCCGTGCGCTGGCAGGCCGCGGGTTCGGCCCTCCTGCTTGCCGCGGCCACCCTCGTCGCCACCCTCGCGACCACGCCTCCGGCCTCGGCGCACCCGATCAACGCCGCCGATTTCCAGCAGGTCCAGCTCGCCCGCGGCGTTTCCGAGGTGGGCGAGCCGATGTCGCTGGCCATCCTTCCCGACCGTTCGGTCCTGCACACCGCGCGCAACGGAACGGTGCGCCGTACGGACGCCAACGGGAACACGTCGGTGATCGGCACGATCCCGGTCTACACCCACGACGAGGACGGCCTTCAGGGCATCGGCGTCGACCCGGGGTTCGCCACCAACCGGCACATCTACCTCTACTACGCCCCGCCGCTGTCCACCCCGGGCGGTGACGCGCCGGCCACCGGCAGCAACTGGTCGGCCTGGCAGGGGGTCAACCGGCTCTCCCGGTTCACCCTCAACGCCGACTTCAGCCTGAACGCATCCAGCCGGGTGGACATCCTGGATGTGGCGGCCGACCGAGGAATATGCTGCCACGCCGGCGGCGACATCGACTTCGACGCGGCGGGCAATCTGTACCTTTCCACAGGGGACGACTCCAACCCGTTCGACTCAGCCGGGTACTCCCCACTGGACGAGCGGACCAATCGCAACCCGGCGTTCGACGCGCAGCGTACCGCCGCCAACACCAACGACCTGCGCGGCAAGATCCTTCGGATCAAGGTGAACGCGGACGGGTCGTACTCGATCCCGGCCGGCAACATGTTCGCGCCCGGAACGGCCCGGACCCGGCCGGAGATCTACGCGATGGGCTTCCGCAACCCGTTCCGGATGAGCGTCGACAAGGCCACCGGCGTCGTGTACGTCGCCGACTACGGGCCGGATGCCGGAGCGACCTCGGCACGTGGTCCGCAGGGTCAGGTCGAGTTCAACCGCGTCCCGGGCCCCGGCTTCTACGGCTGGCCGTACTGCACCGGCGCGAACACGAACTCCGAGACGTACTCCGAGTGGAACTTCGCCACCAACACGGCGGGCCCGAAGTACAACTGCTCGGGGGGGCCGACGAACAACTCCTTCCGCAACACCGGCCTGAGCACGCTGCCCGCGGCCAAGCCGGCCTGGATCCGGTACGGCGGCGACGCGGGAAGCCCGCCGGAGTTCGGCAGCGGCGCCGAGGCGCCGATGGCCGGGCCGGTGTACCGCTACGACCCCAACCTCAACTCGCCGACAAAGTTTCCCCAGGCGTTCGACGGGCAGTTCTTCGCCACCGAGTTCGGCCGGCGTTGGATCAAGCCGATCCACGTCAACGCAGACGGCTCCCCAGGCGTGATCGACAACTTCCCGTGGCGCGGCACGCAGATCATCGACTCGGCCTTCGGCCCGGACGGGGCGTACTACGTGCTCGACTACGGCACCGGGTTCCACAACGGGGACGCGAACTCCGCGCTCTACCGGTTCGACTACGTCGGCGCGGGCAACCGGGCACCCACCGCGGTGGCCAGCGCGGACCGGACGACCGGCCAGGCGCCGCTGACCGTGAACTTCTCCTCGGCCGGCTCGTCCGACCCGGAGGGCGGGGCGCTGACGTACGCGTGGAACTTCGGTGACGGCACCTCATCCACCGCCGCCAACCCGACGAAGACGTACAACACCAACGGCAGCTACACGGCCACCTTGACCGTACGTGACCCGGAGGGTGCCACCGGGACCGCCAACGTGCGGATCACGGTGGGCAACACCGCGCCGTCGGTGACCGTCAACAGTCCCGCTGCCGGGGAGCTCTTCGCCTTCGGCGACACCGTGCCGTTCAGCATCACCGTGACCGATCCGGAGGACGGTGCGATCGACTGCGCCAAGGTCAAGATGACCTACATCCTGGGTCACGACAGCCACGGCCATCAGATCACCTCGAAGACCGGCTGCTCCGGCACGATCACCATCCCGGTCGACGGTGAGCACGACGACGCGGCGAACATCTTCGCCGTCTTCGACGCCGAGTACACCGACAACGCCGGGCTCACCACGCACACGCAGCACATCCTTCAGCCGAAGCACCGGCAGGCCGAGCACTACACGAACTCGTCCGGGATCGCCACCTTCGACAAGTCCACCGCGCAGGGCGGCAAGTCCGTCGGCAACGTGGAGAACGGCGACTGGATCGCCTTCGAGCCGTACAAGCTGAGCAACGCCGCGTCGTTCAGCGCGCGGGTGTCCTCCGGCGGAGCGGGGGGCACGTTGCAGGTCCGGGCCGGCTCACCCACCGGCACCATTCTCGGTTCCGTCGCCGTCGCGTCGACCGGCTCGTGGGACACCTTCACCACCGTCACCGGCTCGATGTCCGGTGCACCCGCCGGCACCACCACGCTCTACCTGACCTTCGCCGGCGGCTCCGGGTACCTCTTCGACGTCGACGCGTTCACCTTCAACACCGGTGGCCCGACGCCGACGCCGGGTACGGGGCCGATCGTGGGGATCGGCGGTAAGTGTCTGGACCTGCGCAACGGTAGCTCGGCTGATGGGACGCAGGTGCAGATCTGGTCGTGTACCGGTGCGGCTTCGCAGCAGTGGACGGTGACGCCGGGGTCGACGATCAGGGCGTTGGGCAAGTGCCTGGACATCAGCGGCTCCAGCACGGCCAACGGCGCGAAGGTGCAGTTGTGGAGCTGCCACGGTGGCGCGAACCAGAACTGGCAGGCGCAGTCGGACGGTTCGGTGCGGAATCCGCAGTCGGGTAAGTGCCTGGACGTGTCGGGCAACAGCTCAGCGGACGGCGCGGTGGTGCACCTGTGGAGCTGCCACGGTGGCGCCAACCAGAAGTGGACCCTGCCCTGATGTCCCGTTATCAGAAAGAGAGCAACTGACATGCGTAGACATCCCCGAACCCTGCTCGGCGGCGCGGTGGCGCTACTGGCCGCCATGGCCTGCACCGTACCCGCCGGTCCCGCGGCGGCCGCGGACGCGCCGTACGACGTTCTGGTGTTCTCCAAGACCGCCGGTTTCCGGCACGACTCGATCCCCGTCGGCATCCAGACCATCCGCGACCTCGGCGCGACGAACACCTTCACCGTCACCGCCACCGAGGACGCCAACCACTTCACCACCGGCAACCTGAGCCGCTACGAGGCGGTGATCTTCCTCAACACCACCGGCGACGTGCTGAACGACACCCAGCAGTCCGCGTTCCAGTCCTACATCGGCTCGGGTGGTGGCTTCGTCGGCGTCCACTCGGCCGCGGACACCGAGTACAACTGGCCGTTCTACGGCAGCCTGGTGGGTGCCTACTTCGCCTCGCACCCGGCCATCCAGCAGGCCAACATCAAGGTGGAGGACCGGGCGCACGCGGCGACCGCCCACGCGCCACAGACCTGGACCCGTACCGACGAGTGGTACAACTTCCGGACCAACCCGCGCGCCGGCGCGCGCGTGCTGGCCACGCTCGACGAGTCGTCGTACTCGGGCGGCTCGATGGGCGCCGATCACCCGCACGCCTGGTGCAAGACCTACTCCGGCGGCCGAGCCTTCTACACCGGCGGTGGGCACACCCAGGCGTCGTACGCCGAGCCGGCGTTCCGGGCACACCTGCTCGGCGGCATCCGGTACGCGGCCGGCCGGACCAAGGCCGACTGCCGGCCGGAGAGCGGCTACGCGGCCCTCTACAACGGCTCGACCACGGGCTGGTCGCAGGCCGGCCCGGGCGGGTTCACCAACTCCGACGCCACCCTCAGCTCGTACGGTGGCCTTGGCCTGCTCTGGTACAGCGCGCGGCAGTTCACCAGCTACTCGCTCAAGCTGGACTGGAGGATGCTCGGCGACGACAACTCCGGCGTCTTCATCGGCTTCCCACCGTCGAACGATCCCAACTCGGCGATGACCAACGGTTACGAGGTGCAGATCGACGCCACCGACGCGCCCGACCGCACCACCGGGTCGATCTACGCCGTCAAGGCGCCGGATACCGCCGCGCGGGACGCGGCGCTCAACCCGCCGGGGGAGTGGAACACCTTCGAGCTGCTGGTCGAGGGGGAGCGGCTCCAGGTCTTCCTGAACGGAGCGAAGATCAACGAGTTCACCAACACCGACCCCGCCCGATCGCTCGCGGGCCACATCGGGATCCAGAACCACGGTACGGGCGACGACGTGTCGTTCCGCAACATCCGGATCAAGGAGCTGGGCGGCCCGACGCCGACGCCCGGCACGGGGCCGATCGTGGGGATCGGCGGTAAGTGTCTGGACCTGCGCAACGGTAGCTCGGCTGATGGGACGCAGGTGCAGATCTGGTCGTGTACCGGTGCGGCTTCGCAGCAGTGGACGGTGACGCCGGGGTCGACGATCAGGGCGTTGGGCAAGTGCCTGGACATCAGCGGCTCCAGCACGGCCAACGGCGCGAAGGTGCAGTTGTGGAGCTGCCACGGTGGCGCGAACCAGAACTGGCAGGCGCAGTCGGACGGTTCGGTGCGGAATCCGCAGTCGGGTAAGTGCCTGGACGTGTCGGGCAACAGCTCAGCGGACGGCGCGGT
>NZ_SMJY01000177.1:0-12696 GCF_004348355.1 Micromonospora sp. KC721
CCGGCGGGAGATTCCCGTGAACGAGGGATGGCTGAATGCACGACGAGCCCACCGGATCGACACCGAAAGATCATCACCTACGGTGGAACACCGTCAACGACCGTCCTATTGCGCACGAGATCGTTAGACCACGAGTCAGACCACAGCCCGAAGGCGGCACCGCAAAATCCTCACAGTTCGACCAGATCTGGCGCCAGATCTCACGGGGGAAGCCGGTGAAAGCCAGGACGTCGTCGCGGGCGGTGTCGAGATACTCGGCCGCAGCCGGGAACTTCGCTTCGATCGTGGCTACGACCCGGTCGAACTGGGCTCGGACGGCGTCGGCGTCATGCTGGTCGAAGATCGTCCGGACCAGGGTCGCGATCCACGGCTGCGCCGACTTGGGAACCTTGGTCAGCAGGTTGCGCAAGTAGTGGGTGCGGCAGCGTTGCCATGACGCGCCCGGCAGCGCAGCGCCGATGGCGGCCACGAGGCCGGCGTGGGCGTCGGAGATGACCAGGCGGACACCGGTCAGGCCGGGGGCGGTCAGCGACCTTAGGAACGCCAGCGAGCCAGCGCCGTCCTCGTCCGAGGCAACGTCGAGGCCGAGGACTTCGCGCCCTCCGTCGGCGTTGACACCCACGGCGATCAGGGCATGAACGTTGACGGTTCGGCCGGCTTCGCGGACCTTCATCGTCAGCGCGTCGGTCCACACGAATGTGTAATGCTCGCTGTCGAGGGGCCGGTTGCGGAACGCCTCGACCTGCGCGTCCAGATGCTGCGCCATCTCCGAGACCTGCGACTTCGACAGCTGCCGGATCCCGAGCTGCTCGACCAGCTTCTCCACTCGCCGAGTCGACACCCCGAGCAGATACGAGTCGCCACCACCGATACCAGGGCCTGCTCCGCCCGCCGCCGATGCGTCAGCAGCCAGTCCGGGAAGTAGCTGCCCTGCCGCAGCTTCGGGATCGCCAGGTCGATCGTCCCGGCCGGGTGTCCCACTCCCGATGCCGGTAGCCGTTACGGGAGTTCACCCGCTCGTCGCTGCGCTGCCCATACCCGGCACCGCAGATCGCGTCCGCCTCGGCGGACATCACCGCCTGCGCGAAGGTCTTGATCATGGCTTGCAACACGTCCGGCGACGCGCCCTCGATCTGCTCGCGCAGCAGGTCAACAGGGTTCACACTCTCTGAAGCGGCCATCGCGTTCTCTCTTCCTTCTCTGACTTGGTCGTCTTGAAGGATCGACGCGATGGCCGGCTCTCATCTACGCAACACGCCCATCACGGGCAAGTCGTACACCACTTCGCTGGACGCAGCCTTGTCGAGGCCGTAGAACCCGACCATGTCGGCGGCTCAGCTGCGTCCGCAAGGTGGTTCGGGAGTAGCCAGCAGACTCCAACTGCCAGTACGCGCGTTCGACCGTCCGTGCACTCAGCCGCGACGCCCCGGGCCTGGCTCACGTACAGGTAGCGAGCGGACCAGGCTGGCGTCTGTCCGGATCGGTAGCTCGTGTCCCACCGCGATCGGATCGCGGCCGACTCGGGTGCACAAACCGCACCCCCGAGTCGGCGCGACGATCGGCAGCCCGTTACCGGCGGTCGGGCTTGACATCCATCTCTGTTCTCTGTCAGGCGGGTACGAACTGCCACTGCTGGTTGGTCCCGCCGTTGGCGCTCCACTGCACGACCTGCGCCCCGTCGCTGGTCGAGGCGGCGTAGACGTCGGCTGTCAATCCGTTGTTGCGGCCGACGATGGTGTAGTAGCCGTCACCGGTGGGCCGCAGGTACCACATCTGGTTGGTGCCGCCGTTGGCCGACCACTGCTGCAGTTGCAGGCCGACCGTGCTGCTGCCGGCGTTGACGTCGAGCACCTGTCCGGAGGCGGTGTAGCGCAAGGTGTAGGCGTCCTGCGTGGTGCTGATTGTCCACGTGGGGGTGCCGCTCTGCTGGACCGCTTTGGCACCGTCGGCGGTGGAGTTGCCGGCGATGGCGAGGGGCTTGCCGCTGTTGCGGTTGACGATGCGGTAGGTGCCTGGTGCGGGTCCGGTTCCGCCGCTGCCGCCGAGGGTGAAGTACTCGACCGCGTCGGTGAAGACGGTGCGGCCGGACTTCGTGGTCGACAGCTGCAGGTACACGCGGTTGCCGGTGGCGGGGGTGGTGAAGGACACCGGCTGGGTGACCCGCGAGCCGAGCGGGACGGTCAGGGTCGTGCTTCCGGACGCGACGACCGCGCCGTCCGGCGCGTCGAGCCGCGCCGTCCAGGTGAAGCCCACCGAAGTGTCGGCGAAGTCGTCGTTGAAGACGGTGATGTTGCGGGTGACCGTGGCGTTCCGGGCGTAGTTGGGCACGGCCTGCGGCAGAGGGAAGGTGCCGTTCGCGTCCGAGACGCCGGAGGCCGACCAGTAGGGGAGGTCGACCGCGGCCACCGGGTTGAACGCCGCCTGCACGCGCTGGATCTGCGGGTTGCTCCAGGGGTCCGGGAGGTTGTCCGCGCCGTAGACAGGGCGACCGCCCTCCTCCGGGGTGAAGTCGGTGGTCCGCACTCCGGGCACGACGCTGGCCCAGGCGGACAGCAGCGTGTACGGACGCAGGTCGGTGGCGTTCTTGCCGCGCTTGGCCAGGGTTGCCGTGGCGAACCACTCGAAGCCCTGCTTGGTGTTGCATGCCGGCCAGATGTACTCGCCCTCGCCGTCGGGCCGCCCATTCACGGTGATCACCCTCTCCCCGTACCTGCCGAAGCCGTCGACGTAGTGCGGGATCACCGCGAAGTTGGCGTACGTCATCCCGGGATACCCGTTGACATTCCCGTCGACGCCTATCTCGACAATGACCGGCCGGGTGCCATCGTTGCCGTTCATCGCCGCGTACAGGTCCTTCTCGAACTGTTCGGAATCCTGGCCGCTCTGGTTCGGCTCGTTGACCTGACTCCAGCGGATGACCGCGGGGTGGTTGCGGTCGCGCAGGACCAGCGCACGGGCGTGGTTGACCATGTTGTCGTGCCCGGCGATCCAATCCTGCTTGCCAGAGGAGCCGCGAATCGCGGTCTCGTCGATGATCATCAGGCCCATCTCGTCGGCGACATCCAACATGTACGGGCTCGCGGGCTCCTGGTGGATGCGCACCACGTTGAAGTTCAGCCGCTGGTAGTTGTCCACCGCCTGCGGCCAGCCGCCGTTGCCGGGCGACGGGGGCAGGAAGCCGGGCAGGGTGTCGTAGGCGTCGCCCTTGCCGCCGTTGTTGATCCGGTCATAGTCGGCACCCTGGAGGTTGTCGCCGCGGAAGTTCACGCGCACGCCGTTGAGGTAGTAGTAGTCACCGTTCTGGGTGGCCTCCCGGAACCCGAACCGGTATGTGGCGTCGCTGGTGTGCCCGTCATCGGCGACGGCATGCACTGTCAGCCGGTGCAGCTGCGCCCGGTACCCCGACCGGTACGGCACGTTGGGCCACCAGTACGAGGTGCTGTCGAGGTTCCACGCGACCGGCCCGACGGTCACGGTCGCGGTCGAGTGGGCCGCCACGGTGAGCGTACGGCTGGGCAGTTCCGGGTAGCTGAAAGCCGTTCCGTTGTTGGACGACAGCGACCCGGTCAACGTCACCGACCGGGAACTGCCCGACGTGTTACGCACCGACACGTCGTAGCTCAACGTCTTGTTCGCCACCGACGTACGCACGAATGTGTCGCTGACGTACACCGCCGGGTATACCCGCAGGAACGCGGACCTGAAGATCCCCTGGGGGATCGCCTCGGACCAGTCGGCGGCGTCGGGCACCAGGTACCGGCCGTTGGATGCCTTCAACGCCCCGCGGCCCTTCACGGCGACGCTGATCGTGTGTGTGGTGCCGGGCGCCGCGTAGGCGGTGATGTCGAAATTCGACGGCGTGAACGCCGTGGTCTGCGTCGCCACCACCTGGCCGTCGACCGACAGCGTCGCCTGGTGATTGACGGCGCCGAACTCGATCCAGGTCGACTGCGGCTGCCCCGAGTCCGGCACGGTGATGCTGCGCGAGTACACCGCCTCGTTCACGTCGGTGAAGCCCTGTTTGTACCAGCCGCCACCGGGTACCGCGATCGTGGTCGCCGCCCGGCCCGCGGGCGTGAAGGTCCACGTCCCGCTCAGGTCGACCGAGGCGATCGCGGCGTTCCCGGCCGCCACACCGTCAACACCGGCGGCCGCCACGGCCCTCATCGCGCCCGGCGCGGCCAGGGCCGACCCGTGGATCGCCAGGGCCGCGCCCCCGGCGGCCACGGCTGCGGCCAGCCCTCCATCCGCTGCCGGCGACCAGCCGCGCCGGCGGGCGTTCGAACGATGCATGCCAACCTCCTGTGACTCATCCGCCAGCTCGGCAACACGGGTTCAGGGCACAGCCTCAAGGCCGATAGTCGAACCGTTTCGACAATTCTGCCGGCGTCGCCGGCCACCCGGGAGGGTGGTTACGGCCCGAATACATAGATATGAGTTAACGGGCGTATCGAGCGTGAAGTCAAGGTTTCAGAGGGTATTTCCTGCTCCTGACGCCTCGCAGGCTCCGAGTGGCTGCCGATGAGTACGACACCTCCGGAGTGCTAGGCATCGTGCTCAGGCATTCCGTGTCGCCTGCCCGCCGACGCGGCGCCGATCGAGCGGCGAACCGATTCGACTCTGCGGTGCCCGGCCGCGTGACACGTCGAAGGCGTGGACAGCACTGCGATCCTCGACGAAGTCGGCGGGCGGCCCGGCCCGACCTGTTCGGTTCGAAACTGAGGTTCGCTTACGCTGCCTGCGCCTATTCGTTGATCAGTTCGCCCAGGAGCGGGCGTCGTCGGACTCGCGCGGCGCCGAGGTCGCAACCAGCAACCACCCAAAATCCCGCATCCAGGATGGCTACAGGCCCAACTCCTCATCGTCCTCAACGTCGACCCGACCCACCGAGGAAGACCTGACCGCTGTCACTGGGCGGTCGGTGGAAGACGAGGACGTTGTCGTCCTGCCAGATCAGTGGCCCACCCACCAAAAGGCCCCACCTCGATGTTTCGCACAGATCGGGCAGTCCTCGCCAACAGCGTCACTCAATGTCATGAGGGAATCAAAGCCAGGACGACCAGCAAATCACCCACCGCCATCGATCTCAACGGCATTGCCGCGCAGCGGCGAGGATCTGCTGTAGCTCGGGCGGCGGTCGAGGATCTTGTGGCCCGGCCATAGCGCATCGTGGTCCTGGGGCCGACGCGCCGCGCGGCGATGCACCAGGTGATGAAGGTGCGCAGGTCCGACTCGGTGTGTGTCCGCGTGACGCCGCAGTAGCGGCCGATGTGGGCCGACATGGCGGCCTCGTCGTTGGGTACGGACCCGGGGCAGGAAGCAGAGAATGTATTCATGCCTCACGTTGCGTAGCAGCCGCGTTCGACACCAACGCTCCCGGAGTGGCAGATCCGGATGGGTTCGAGGGCGGGTGCGAAGGTCAGCGTAGTGGCCTCAGCGGGTGGCCGTGATGGATCGAGACTGTCAGTCGTCGCTCTTATGATCATGGCCATGTCGACTGCGTTCACCACCTTGTGGACCCATGACGTCTGCCGGGAGCTACGCCGGCACCGAGTCGGCGAGCGGCCCTCGGTGGCGTTCAGCGGGGTGCACCAGTCTCTTCCCAGTTGGACCAGCGTCGGTGTCGGCGACGATGTCTTCGCGCTGCATGTGAACCGATGCGTGGTCTACCTGGTGAGCCGCCTGCGCGTCGTCGACAAGCAGCGGCGCGACTGTTGCGGCACTGCTGCGACAACATGGCGTGACCCGTCCTATCCGGGTCACGACGCCTGGGCGATGCTCGGCGCCAATGGATGTGGGGCGAGCCCGGTACACGTCGAAGCGACACCGATCCGCTTCGACGTCGCCGTCCCCGGCGACCTGCTCAGCGCGCTAACCTGGCGCAACCGACGCGGCGAACAGCGCACCTTGAAGTACGTCGTCAACGGCCGTCTCGAACGCTCCGTCAGCCTCCAGGGCGTCTATCGTCTGACCGACGAATCCGCCGCTCAATTGGGTGCCCTGCTCGATAGGTCGCCGACCCCGAGCCAGAGGGCAGAGGCCAACCACGCGCATCATGGTCGGCAGCCATCCGTGACGGTCGACGCGCGTTGACGGCGGCAGATCCGCGCACCTGATCTTCGTTGCGGTGCCGGCGGTCTCAGCGCCTCGACCTACGCCGAGGATCCTCGGTCGGCCCAGGCTGCTTGGCAGGGCGGGCGCTCAGGAATGTGGTGTCCGTACCTGCTCGAAGTGGAACGCGCGGATGAAGCAGTCTCGTGGTTGACCAACCGCGAAGACCGCGCAGTCGATGACCGACTGCGCAGTGAGGTCGCTGTCGGCCCGCCGCGGCCCGTCCTGGACGAAGTCCGGTGGAAACAGGGAAATCACTCGGATCCCTTCTGGCCGAAGCCGGTGCGACAGGATCTCAGCGAGCCCGGCGTGGGCGTGCTTGGCCGCGTAGAACGCGGGATGCGCGCCCGAACGGCGGTGCCCCACCTCGCCGCATGTGGAGATCATGTTGACGATGTCGGGCCGCGACGATGCGCGCAGCAGCGGCAACAGATGCTTGGTCAGCAGCACGGTGCCGGTTCCGCCCGCAGCCATCACGCTCTCGATCGTGTCGTCCGAGACGTCTGCCAGGTCGTCACCGTCGATGTAGGCGGCACCATTGTTGATCAGCACATCGAGGTGGCTCGTCCGGTTGGCTACGGCCGCGGCGAACTCGCGCACCGACTCCGGTGTGGAGAGGTCGCAGCGAAACGCATCGGCCCGACCTGCTCCCCGTTGGCTGATCGCATCGGCAACCCGCCGGGCCGCCTCCAGGTCACGGGCCGAGAGGAAGATCTGGGCACCGCGTGCGGCGAACGCCTCGGCCAGAAGTCGACCCGTGCCACGTGCCGCGCCGGTGATGGCGACGCGCAAACCATCAAGATCCATGGCCGACAGTGAAGCACTTGAACTCTGCTTGAGGTCAACAGGAACCGGCAAGGAGTAATTGTCAATACCTGTGGACGGGCATTGACGTTGCCTCAGCGCATACGCGCGGTCTCGTGTAGGTGATCGAAGATGATCTGATCGACTGGGGAGACCCGGTGGCGGTCGGCGTGGGTGAGCCAGACGATCTCCTCGATCTCGCTGTTGGGCTGCAGGACGCCTTGGTAGTCGGCGGTGTAGCAGGTCATGCGGACCATCGTCCCGTCGGGGTGACCATGGGCTTGGGCGTGGAAGGTTCCGACGTGCTCGGCGGTGTCGGGGGCGATGGCCACGCTGAGTTCTTCCTGGATCTCGCGGACGAGGGTGTCGATGTCGCCTTCGCCTGGTTCTCGCTTGCCGCCCGGGATGTAGTAGACGTCCTTGCCGCGTGATCGGGAGCTGAGGATCGCACCGTTCTCAAGGCGGATCCAGGCGATCTTGTCGATGATGGTCATGCTTGGCGCTCCCTCGGGTTCGTCGGTGGTGAGCTATGCGGCCAGGCCGGTTGGGCGCTCGGCCAGTAGGCCGTTGATGAAGGTAGCGCCGGCGCGGACCAGGGCGACCAGGTGCGGTGCGTTCACCGCCCGCCACCGGTCCTGCGCGGACTCGATCAGCTTGAACGCCATGGCCAGGCCGGCGGCTCGGCTGCCGGGGCCCTTGGTGACGCGGGTGCGGTGACGCACCGTCGCGAAGGTCGACTCGATCGGGTTCGACGTGCGCAGGTGGATCCAGTGCTCGGCAGGGAAGTCGTAGAAGGTCAGCAACTCGTTCAGGTCGTCGACGACCTTGGCGACGGCCTTGGGGAACTTGACCCCGTAGGCGTCAGCGAACCGCTTCGCCGCGGCGTGGGCGTGCCGCTTGTCCTCGGCGTTGTAGACCTCGGCCAGGGCGGCCTTCGCGCCCGGATGAGCCGACTTGGGCAACACGACCAGGACGTTCGCCGTCTTGTGCACCCAGTCACGCTGCTCCCGGGTGTCCGGGAAGACCTCCCGCAGCGCCGCCCAGAAGCCGAGCGCGCCCTCACCGACCGCGAGGACCGGGGCCCGCATACCCCGACGAGCGCAGTCACGCAGCAGGTCAGCCCACGAACCGGTCGACTCCCGGTAGCCGTCAGCCAGCGCGACCAACTCCTTCGACCCATCGGCACGGACCCCGACGACCACCAGCAGGCACAGCTTGTCCTCCTCCAAGCGCACGTCGACGTGAATGCCGTCAGCCCACACGTACACATAATCGACGCCGGACAAATCCCGCTTGCAGAAGACGTGGTAGTCGTCGGTCCACTGCTTGCTCAGCCGGATGATCGTGGCCGAGGACAGACCCGCGGCCGAGCCGAGGAACGACTCCAGGGCCGGAACGAAATCACCGGTCGACAGGCCATGCAGGTAGAGCAGAGGTAGTACCTCGGCCACCTTCGGGCTCTTGCGGCACCACGGCGGCCAGCATCCGCCGCGCGCCCTCCCGCACGATGTCATCCAACAGCGAGACGTCCTCACGCCTCGCCCCGTCCTCGGCGACTACGGTCAGCACCGGGCGTGCCTTCCCGACCGACGCGCCAACGTCGGCCTTCACTTGAGATCCTCAACCGATCATCGGGAAGGTACGCCCCTTCCCGACCGATCCACAGGTCCCAAGAATTTCTCTACCGAGCATCCAGCTCTCCACAAGTCCCGGTCAGGCCGTTCAACCAGCATCGCCCGCATCAAGGCCGTGAGCAACGCCCACCAGCCGGAATATCTTCCGCCGCCGGTCATGGACTTTCACCGTTATGGGTCCGACGTAGACGCGTTCAGGCCGAGTAGCGGTTCACCACCTCGGGATGCACGACGATGCGTATCACACCCCCGGCACACCACTCATCAACCAATTTCTGATGGCTCGGGTCACTCATGTCGTAGTACCGCTCGGCGAGCCGGGCCGCGAGCTCGGCACCTCCCTCGTCGCGGAGGGTGACGGAACCCTCCACTGACACCCAATGTTCGGGCTCACCGGGCGGAGCCGCGACAACGACGGAGGCGCGGGGGTGCTTTCGGAGGCGGTCGAGCTTTGGTGCATCCGGGAGCGAGAACATTTGCAGATCGCCATCCTGGGTCAACTCGAACCACACGGGGCGGGGCGCGGGCCACCGTTCCGAACGCGGCGCGACGGTGAGGAAGGCGTACAGCGGGCGGGCGAGCAGGGCGCGGTCCTCATCGTGAAACATGAGATCTATCGTAGTGCGGCCAAGCGCAAACTCGCCCTGCCTGCGTAGGGCCTGGGATCGCTGTGGGTTCCGCACCGCCAGGAAGCCGATGTCGTCCTGCCATACCGTGCGCTGCACGATCACCTTGCCGTCGAGGGAGAGCATGACGAATCCCGGCACCTGACGTCCTCTGAGATCCGGGAGCTGGTGCTACGACTGGCCCGCGACAATCCGCGGTGGGGACATCGCAGAATCCAAGGCGAACTACAGCGGCTGGGCCACCGATCGCCGGCGGGCACGATCCGACGAATCCTGGCCCACCAACGTGCCCGCCCGCCGCCCCACCAGCAGGACACCAACCGGCGAACGTTCCTACGCAACCAGGCCACTGGCCTGTTGGTCATCGATTTCTTCCACCTCGACACGATCCTGCTGCAACGCCTGTACGCGCTGGTGATCATGGAAGTGACCACCCGACGGGTCCACCTCCTCGGCGTCACCGCCCACCCCACCGGCCAGTGGGTAACCCAACAGGCCAGCAACCTCACCATGGACCTCGGCGAGCACGCCAACCAGTTCCGATTTCTGATCCGCGACCGCGACCGCACGTACACCGCCGCCTTCGACCACGTCCTCACCACCGAAGGCATCACCGTGGTCAAGACCCCACCCCGCACGCCGCAGGCGAACTGCCTCATCGAACGCCGAGGACGCAGCCTCCGCCACGAATGCACCGACCACGTTTCGATCTACAACGAGCGGCACGCACTGACCGTGGTCGGTCAGTACGTCGACCACTTCAACAACCACCGGCCACACCAAGGACGGCAGGAGCAGCCACCCAGCCACGAGCCCGCCGTCGTCATCCCCATGGACAAGCCCCTACGGCGCCGACGACGGCTCGGCGGGGTGATCAACGAGTACCACCGGGCAGCCTGACAGGATCTCCGAAAACCCAGGCCACAGTCGTTGAATGAATGTGGCACGGTACAGGGCCAGGGCCCGGGTGAACTGGGGGCTGTCGCCGCGATGACTCGGGCCTTGCAGTAGGTGACGTCGAGGAGCACATACCGCAACGCCGCCGTGGCCAGGGACCGGTCCCGGAAGGCACTCACTTCCTCTGCGCGCTACGGCAACATCGTGAGTAGACGTCGCAGGGCGTTGGTGGCCCAACATCGAGGAAACCCTCTCCGCGCTCACCGACCTGATCCGCGCCGGCAAGGTGCGGACGATCGGATCGTCCAACACACCGGCCGTCGACATCGTCAGTGCCCAGTGGCTTTTCGAGCGGCGCGGGCTGGAACGCTTCCGCACCGAGCAGCTGCCGTGCTCGATCCTCAACCGCAGCATCGAGAACGACGTACTGCCGGTTAGCCGAGCGCCGCGGCCTCGGCACCCTGGCGTGGGGCCCGCCCGGCCAGGGAATGCTCACCGGCCGCGTCCGCAAAGGTCAGCAGAACGACCTGAGCCGCGCGTGCTACTTCAAACACCTCAACGACGAGCGCCGCATCGACGTCGTCGAACAACTCATCCCGCTCGCCGACGAGGCCGGCCTGCCGCTGACCCACCTCGCCATGGCGTTCACCATCGCGCACCCGGGCGTGACCAGCACACTGCTCGGCGCGCGCACCATGAGATAGCTCGACAACCTGCTCAAGGGCGTCGGCGTCGCGCTCACCGACGACATCCTCGACCGGATCGACGAGATCGTTCCGCCCGACACCGACGTCACCCGGCTCGACCAAGCTACGTTCCCCGCCTGCGGTGAACCCGGCCCTGCGCCGCCGACCGGCCGGCGAACGCAGCGCAGCCTGAAACGGAACACCACCGCTACTGAGCCAGCAAAATCCGGATCGGCCACTATCCAGGCGCCGGCATCCCGACCACAAGGTCAGACTCTGATGTGGCCGCTGACCTGCACGTCCGGCGCGATCCGGCACCGTCCGGCGGGCCTCGGCAGGCGGGCTGGTTCACTGGCTGCTACTCGTCGATGAGCTGCTCTCGCAGAATGTCTGCGTGCCCACAGTGCTGGGCGAGCTCGCGCAGTACGTGGAGATACACCCACCGCAGCGGAAGCGGGCCTCGCCGGTTGCCGTGAAGGATGTCGTCCAGGCCCAGGGGTGACGTGGCATGGCGTGACGCTTCGCAGGCTTCGCGGTGTGCGTGCTGGACGGTGGCGATCGTGTCGTCGTCGGCGAGGATGAACGACTCGTCTGGCGTCGCAGGGATGCCGATCTCAGCGCGCGGCCGGCACGTGACGGCTTCGTCGAACCAGACTTTCTCGACGAAGGTCGCGTGCTTCACAAGACCCAGCAGCGTGGTCCGGGAGGCTACCAACGATCGGCGTGCCTGTTCCTCTGTCAGCCCGTCCAAGCAGCCATTGAGCGCGCTGCGGTGCTCGTCGAGGAACGCCTCGAACTGGGCACGGGCGGGCTGTGCGACCACCTGGTCGGCGAAGGTGGGCGGGTAGGAAGACATGGGTGAAGCATTCCAGACCGTCGCCGAGATGGCCCGATGAGGTGTTCCACATGACCAGTGAGGTCGTCGCGGTCGAGGGCGACACTGAGGTGGCGCGGGTCGAGGTCCGCTACGGCGACCCAACCGATCAGGAGTATCGCCACCTGTGGATCATGTGTTTCGCCAAGGACAGGCGCTGCAACTCGTTCGAGGAGTGGCCCTTCCGGCCGACGCAGCCGCCCACCGCCCGTCTCGCTGGAAGCTGACACGCGCACGCCACGACAACCCAAGCGCTGTCAGCGTCAGGTGAGCCACCTGATCTTGTCGGCTCCTGTGCCCATCACCGCGTGATAGCCGGCACCGACTCGAATGGGCGGGCGGACAGTAACAGTTGGCCCCATCTGGGTGTCGCTGCCCGATCTGGCCGGTGAACGGTGCACCGTCAGTTGCCGCCCTTGGGGCGCGGGGCTTGGCGCGTACGTGCACGCGCTCGCCCTGGCAGCCGAGGATGCTGAGGATCTCGACGGGGTTTGCCCCGTGCTCGTCAACAGCCAGGGCGCGTGCGCCTGTTGTGGGCCGACGTACAGCGGTGGGCCCGCGACGACCAGGAAGCCCTGTCCCGGCGGCGTTGAGCCCGAGCGGGTCGGACGGCGCTGAACTTGCCGTCCTGGTCCTGTGGAAGTAGCGCGACCGGCACCGCGAGGGGTCTATCCGTCCAGCACGAGCGGGCCGAAATGCTCCACAGCAGCGCCAGCCCCTACGACTGACCTCCGGCCCTCAAGACTCGGCGGTCGTCTGATGGGTGATGCCGCCGGCATCTATCCACCAAGGAGCGGTGAGCGGCAGCCGGCTCCGGCGGCAGATCACACCCAGTCAGGTCATAGCCGTCGCGCACCAGCCGGTGCCGAACGAATGCCGCAGAACGCGGGCCGTGAGGTCGTCGATGCCGGCTGTTCCGCCGCACCTGACCTTGATAGAGCCCTTTTCATCCTGCGTAGCGGTTGGCTTCGACGTTGTGCAGAACGAGGATGGCCTGCACGATCGGGGTCGCTCGCCGTGGGCAGCAGCGCAGCTTGGTCAGGATCTTCCAGGTCTTGAGGGTG
>NZ_SMJY01000178.1:0-12528 GCF_004348355.1 Micromonospora sp. KC721
GGGGTGGGGAGTCGGGGGGTTTCCAGTACGCTCGTACTGCTTGCACGTGTCCCCTGAGAGGAGCGCCGGCCGATGGCGAAGATCAAGGTAAACAACCCGGTCGTCGAGCTCGACGGCGACGAGATGACCCGGATCATCTGGAAGCAGATTCGTGAGCAGCTGATCCTGCCCTACCTCGACGTCGACCTGCACTACTACGACCTGTCGATCCAGTACCGCGACGAGACCGACGACCAGGTCACCATCGACGCCGCCAACGCCATCAAGGAGCACGGCGTCGGCGTCAAGTGCGCCACCATCACCCCGGACGAGGCCCGGGTCGAGGAGTTCGGCCTGAAGAAGATGTGGCGGTCGCCGAACGGCACCATCCGCAACATCCTCGGCGGCGTCGTCTTCCGTGAGCCGATCATCATGTCGAACGTGCCGCGCCTGGTCCCCGGCTGGACCAAGCCGATCATCATCGGCCGGCACGCGCACGGCGACCAGTACAAGGCCACCGACTTCGTCGTCCCCGGCCCCGGCACGGTGACCATCACCTACCAGCCGGCCGACGGCGGCGCCCCGATGGAGATGGAGGTCGCCAACTTCCCCGGCGGCGGTGTCGCCATGGGCATGTACAACTTCGACGAGTCGATCCGCGACTTCGCCCGCGCCTCCATGCGCTACGGCCTGGACCGCGGCTACCCGGTCTACCTGTCGACCAAGAACACGATCCTCAAGGCGTACGACGGTCGCTTCAAGGACATCTTCGCCGAGGTGTTCGAGAACGAGTTCGCCAGCGAGTTCGCCGCCGCCGGCATCACCTACGAGCACCGGCTCATCGACGACATGGTCGCCGCCGCGCTCAAGTGGGAGGGCGGCTTCGTCTGGGCCTGCAAGAACTACGACGGTGACGTGCAGTCCGACACCGTCGCGCAGGGCTTCGGCTCGCTCGGCCTGATGACCTCGGTGCTGATGACCCCGGACGGCCGTACCGTCGAGGCCGAGGCCGCCCACGGCACCGTCACCCGGCACTACCGGCAGTACCAGAAGGGCGAGAAGACCTCGACCAACCCGATCGCCTCGATCTACGCCTGGACCCGGGGCCTGGCCCACCGGGGCAAGCTGGACGGCACCCCGGCGGTCACCGAGTTCGCCAACACCCTGGAGCGGGTCATCATCGACACCGTCGAGGGCGGCCAGATGACCAAGGACCTCGCGCTGCTCATCTCGCGCGACGCCCCGTGGCTGACCACCGACGAGTTCATGAACGCGCTCGACGAGAACCTGGCGCGCAGGCTCGCCGCCTGATTCCCGCCGTACCGACCGCGCCCGCCGGCCTTCGTGGCCGGCGGGCTTCGTCGTACCCGGGGCGGTGCGTCACCGGCCGCGTCGTGCCCGGCCGGTCGCGTCGTGCGTCACCGGCGCACCGACGGATCGTTGTACGAGGCGGACGTGGTGCCAGTCGCGTCCACGGAGGGTTGACGCGGTCGCCTCGCGGCACGAGTGCCGACCAGCCAACCATCCCGGCTGTCACAGACAGCCAGCCGTCCCTTCCCTGCGGGGGGCCCTGTCCCGGGCCCCCCGCGCCCTGTCCTCGGCCGGGCACGGACCATCCCCGGATCGGGCGTCCGGTCAGGCGGCGCGGAGCAGTTCGGCGGCCCGCTCGGGCGCGATGTCATTGATGAAGACGCCCATTCCGGACTCCGAGCCGGCCAGGTACTTCAACTTGTCCTTGGCCCGCCGGATGCTGAACAGCTGCAGGTGCAGGTGCCCCAGTTCCCGGTCGACGCGTACCGGTGCCTGGTGCCAGGCCGCGATGTACGGCATGGGCACGTCGAACAGCGTGTCGAAGCGGCGCAGCAGATCCAGGTAGAGCGGGCCGAAACTGTCCCGCTCGGCGTCGTCGAGCGCCGGGATGTCCGGCACCGGCCGGTGCGGCGCCACGTGCACCTCGAACGGCCAGCGGGCGGCCGCCGGGACGTACGCCGTCCAGTGCTCGTTGGCGACGACGATACGGTCCCCGGCGGCGCGCTCCGCGGCGAGCACGTCGGCGTACAGGTTGCCGCCGCCGGTGCGCTCGGCATGCCGGCGGGCGGCCGTCAGCATCGACCGGGTGCGCGGGGTGACGAACGGGTACGCGTAGATCTGCCCGTGCGGGTGGTGCAGGGTCACACCGATCTCCACGCCCCGGTTCTCGAAGCAGAACACCTGCTCCACTCCGGGCAGCTCGCTCAGCGCCACCGTCCGGTCGGCGAGGGCGTCCAGCACGGTGCGGACCCGGCTCGGCGTCAGGCTGGCGAAGGAGGCGTTGTGGTCGTCGGTGAAACAGACCACCTCGCAGCGCCCCTGACCGGGTCGTACCGGAGTGAAGGGGGTGATCTCCGCGGGCTCCTCGGCGATCCGCTGGCTCAGCGACGGAAAGCGGTTCTCGAAGACCGCCACGTCGTAGTCGGGAGCGGGGATCTCGCTGAGCCGGTCGTCCCGGGAGGGGCAGAGCGGGCACTGGTCGGCCGGCGGGAGGAAGATCCGGGTCTGCCGGTGCACCGCCACCGCCACCCACTCGTCGGTCAGCGGGTCGTACCGCAGTTGGGAGGCCGACGGCGGCGGCGGCAGCTCCCGCCGGTCGGGCTGGTCGCGGACCGCGTCGTCCCGCTCGTCGAAGTAGATCAGCTCGCGGCCGTCCGCCAGCTCGATCGCCGTACGCTTCACCGCGACTCCTCCGCCACTGCCCGGCCCGTGCTCGTCACGACCACCAGCTCACCCACCTTCTCGTCAAGAATCCGGCGCGCCTCGGCTGTCAACTGGTCGTCGGTGACCAGCACGTCGGCGGCGGCCAGGCCGACGATCGAAGAAATGCCCACGGTCTCCCACTTGGTGTGGTCGGCCAGTACGACCAGCCGGTCGGCGGCGGCGACCAGGGCCCGGTCGGTCTCCGCCTCCATCAGGTTCGGAGTGGTGAAGCCGGCCCGTTCGCTGATCCCGTGCACGCCGAGGAAGAGCACGTCCAGGTGCAGCGAGCGGATCGCGTCCACGGCCAGCGGTCCGACGAGCGCGTCGGAGGGGGTACGCACCCCTCCGGTGAGCACCACGGTCTGGTCGGGTCGCCCACCGGTGTGCAGGATCTCGGCCACCGGCAGCGAGTTCGTCACCACGGTCAGACCGGGCACGTCGATGATACGTCGGGCCAGTTCGGCGGTGGTGGTGCCGGCGGAGAGGGCGACGGCGGCGCCGGGGCCGACCAGCTCCGCGGCCCGGGCGGCGATGGCGGCCTTCTCGGCGAGCTGCCGCACGGACTTGGCGTGGAAGCCGGGTTCGTCGGTGGAGCCGGGGCCGGCTACGGTGGCGCCGCCGTGCACCTTGGCGAGCAGGCCCTGCTCGTGCAGGGTGTCCAGGTCGCGTCGGATGGTCATGTCGGAGACGCCGAACTCGGCGGCCAGTTCGCTGACCCGTACCCCGCCGGTGGCGTGGACCCGGTCGAGGATGGCCGCCTGTCGTTGCCGCGCCAGCATCCGCCGCACCTCCCAGCTCCCGCGCACCTCACGTGCTCGAACGCGTTCCAACAAGAACGAACACTAGCGCGCAGTCAGCAGCGGCGGAAGGCGGCCCCCTGGTAATCAGGTCGACTGAAGCCGGGGCTCCACCCAACCGGTCTCGGTGAGCAGATGCATCACCGCCTGCACCGCCTCCTCCACGCTGAGGTGGGTGGTGTCGACCACCAGATCGGCGTCGGTCGGCTCCTCGTACGGGTCGTCGATGCCGGTCATGCCGGTGAGCAGACCCGCGCGGGCACGCGCATACAGGCCCTTGCGGTCCCGCTGCTCGCAGACCTCCAGCGGGGTGGCCACGTGGACCAGCACGAAACCCGCCCCGGCCGCGAGCGCCATCTCCCGGGCGGTCGCCCGCGCCTGGGCGTACGGGGCAATGGGGCAGCAGACACCCACCCCCCGATGCCGGGCGATCTCGGCGGCCACCCAGCCGATCCGGCGCACGTTGGCGTCCCGGTCGGCCTTGCTGAAACCCAGCCCGGCCGACAACTCCCGGCGCACCACGTCCCCGTCCAGCAGGGTCACCGTCCGCTCACCCTGCTCCCGCAGCAGGTCCGCCAGGCCGCGCGCGATGGTCGACTTCCCGGAGCCGGACAGGCCGGTCAGGAAGACCACCAGGCCCCGGTGCCGGCGCGGCGGACGGGCCCGGCTCAGCTCCTTGGCCACCGCCGGCGGAGTGTGCCACTCGGGCAGCGGGAAGCCCCGGTCCAGCAGATCGTCGATCTCCGCCTGACTGAGCGCCAGCCGGCGGTTACGGGGCGGGATGTCGTCCCGCCAGCGCCACTGCCCGTCCCGGTTGTCGTAGGCCAGCTCGCGGGGGACCAGCACCCGCAGCCCCGGCCCGGAGAACGACTCGCCGGTGGAGAGCAGATGGGTCACCCCGTACGCGGCGGAGATCCGGGCCCGCAGCAGCGCGTCACTGATCTCGTCGCGGCGGCGCGGCAGCGGCACCGCGACCAGGGTGGCCGGGGGCATCCGGTCGCGGGCGGCGAAGACCGCGCGGACCAGCGCCTCCGAGGGCAGGCCGCCATGGCCGTCGTCACCCACCGGGATCATCACCAGCAGGTGCGCGCCCAGCGTGCGCGCGGCATGCGCGATCTGCGCCAACTGGGGCCGGTGCAGCGGCCGGTCGGCGATCACCCCGAGCACCCGGCCCGGAGGCAGCAGGGCGCGGACCTCCTCCGGGGTGCGGCGCAGCCGCTGGAACGGGCCGTGCCCGCCGTCGCCGAGCCGGCGGACCGGGCCGCCCACACCGGCCACGCCCTCGCGGGCGGTCCACACGTCGAGGACCTCCAGCGCCGCCACCGGCGCGCCCTCGCCGTCACTGAGCACCAGCGTACGGCGGTCGGGGTGGCGCGGGTCGAGCCCGGCGGCGAGTGCCGCCGGCACCTGGAGGGTCACCGGCACCGGCCAGGGCGTGCCGTCGGCGAGCCGGCCGCGCCGGTGCAGGGAGGCCAGGTCGGCCCGGGTCATGAAACCGGCCAGCGGGGCGTACGCCCCGGTCAGCAGCAACTCCAGGTCGGCCAGTTCAGCCGGGCGCGGCGTGTACGCCGGCGCGTCCCGAAGCACCTCGTCGGGCAGCACCCACCCGTTGCTCATCCGTACCCCTCACTCGCTGGCCTGGCCGGCACACAGTTTCGCAGCCGACCGGCGATCGGTCGAGAGCGCCACTCCACTCCCGCCCGCGAGCGTGGGCGCGGATCAGCCCACCGGGGTCAGCGCGGCGGCGCCGAAGGAGACCGAGAACCGCTTGCACCAGATCGAGACGCTGGTCAAATGGGTCAGGTCGGTACGAGCGGGAATGTCGTACGCCTGATCGCCGCGGTTGCCCTTCAGCCGGCCCAGCTCGACCCAGCGGCCGTCGTCGAAGACGCCCCAGCCGGCCCGCCCGGTGCGCACCGGCTGGTCGCTGAGCCAGACCCGCAGGTCCGGCCCGTTGGAGGTGGACAGGCCGACCAGTTCCAGCCGGTGCTTGCCGTCGCCGGTGCGGATCACCCGGGCGGTGCCCGAGGTGTCGTGCTCGTGCGTGACGAACTCGCCGCGGCTGACCAGCACCGGCCCGGCCGGCGCGTCGGGCGTGGCCGGAGGGGCGGACGCCGTCGGTGCGCCGGACGCGGTGACCATGCCGGACGGGGTGGGAACCGGCTCGGTCGGCGCCGGCGCGGCCACCTCGGCCAGCCGTTCGTCGACCCGGGTGTCGGTCACCAGCTTCCACGGCTGGAACCAGTACAGCCCGAAGATCGCTCCGACGGCGAGGACGGCGACGACGAGCCAGGTCAACGGGGTACGCGGCAGACGGGGCATGCCGTCCAGTCTCCGACAGTTCCGCGCGCGAGACAGCACACCGGCGGCTTACGAGAGCCTTACCGCCGCCCGGGTGCGGGTCTCAGGGGCGAGCCCGGGCGATTCCGGATACCCATGGGGGGGGTTCGCTTCCTAGGCTGACCGTCGTGACACTGATCGCGACCCAGTCGCTGACCAAGACGTACGGAGGCCGGATCACCGCGCTGTCCGACCTGACCGTCGCGGTCGAGCCGGGGATCATCGGACTGGTCGGTGCGAACGGCGCCGGCAAGTCCACCCTGATAAAGATCCTGCTGGGCCTGCTCGCCCCGAGCGGCGGGCGGGTCCGGGTGCTCGGCCTCGATCCGACCACCGACCCCGCCGCGGTGCGCGCCCGGGTCGGCTACATGCCCGAACACGACGCGCTCCCGCCCGATCTCTCCGCCGCCGAACTGGTCACCCACCTGGGGCGGATGAGCGGGCTGCCCCGCACGGCGGCCCGCGAGCGGGCCTCCGAGGCGCTACGGCACGTCGGCCTGCACGAGGAGCGCCACCGGGCCGTCGGCGGCTACTCCACCGGCATGAAGCAGCGGGTGAAGCTGGCCCAGGCCCTGGTCCACGACCCCGACCTGCTGCTGCTCGACGAACCGACCAACGGCCTCGACCCGGCCGGTCGCGACGACATGCTCGCGCTGGTGCACCGCATCGGCACCGAGTTCGGTATCTCGGTGCTGGTCTGCTCGCACCTGCTCGGCGAGGTGGAGCGGATCTGCGACACGCTGGTCGCCATCGACGGCGGCCGGCTGCTGCGGGCCGGCCCGATCGCCGCGATGACCTCCGCCACCGACGTGCTGGCCGTCGAGGTCAGCGAGGGCACGGAGCGCCTGGCCGACCGCCTCGCCGCGCTCGACCTGCCGGTGACCCGCGACGGCCGGACGCTGCTCGTCCCGCTCGCCGACGAGGCCACCTACGACCTGATCCTCGGTGCGGTCGCCGAGCTGGACCTGCCGCTGCACCGGCTGGACCAGCGCCGGCACCGGGTGGCCGAGCTGTTCGCCCCGAGGGAGCCCACCCATGTCTGAGCCGACCGGCGTCATCCACGACATCGGCTACCAGCGCTACACCGGCCCCCGGCTGGGCCGCCGGCGGGTCTTCGGGGCGCTCTGGCTGCACGGTCTGCGTACCATCTTCGGCCTGGGCCGAAGCGCCAAGGCGAAGATCTTCCCCTGGCTGGTGATCGGCATCGTCACCCTGGTGGCGGCCGGGCTCACCGCGGTACGCAGCCAGACCGGTCAGGTGGTGATGACGTACGCCCAGTTCGCCGACGCGATGAGCTGGCTGGTCATCTTCTTCGCCGCGGTCGCCGCTCCCGAGCTGGTTTCCCGGGATCTGCGCAGCGGGGTGCTGCCGCTGTACTTCTCCCGCCCGCTGCCACGCGGCGACTACGCGCTGGCCAAGCTGTTGGCGCTGGCCGCCGGGCTCTGGCTGCTGCTCGGCGGGCCGCAGCTGGTGATGTTCCTCGGTGCCGCCTTCGCCACCGGCGAGGGGCTCACGGGGGTACGCGACGAACTGTTCGACCTGCTGCCGGGGCTGCTCTACGCCGGCCTCTGGGCGGTGGTCTTCGCCTCGGTCGGTCTGCTGGTCGCCTCGCTCACCGGGAAGCGGGCGTTCGCCGCCGGTGGCGTGGTGGCGGTCTTCCTGATGACCACCCCGATCGTCGGTGTGCTGTCCATCCTGCCCTCCCGCACCGTCAACGAACTGGCCCTGCTCGCCTCACCGTCCACCCTCGTGCAGGGAGTCGGCCTGTTCACCCTCGGCGACCAGATGGCGCCTGCCGGAGCGGCCGACGAGATGATCGGCGACTTCGGTCCGGTGTACGCCCTCGGCGCGGTGCTGCTGGTCGCCGCCTGCGTCGCCCTGCTGCTGCTGCGATACCGGAAGGTGGCCGCCCGATGACCACGCTCAGTGCCGAGGCCACCGCCCCGGCGGTCACCACCAGCACCCTGGCCCTCACCGGCGTCTCCCGCTGGTACGGCAACGTGGTGGCCGTCAACGACGTCAGCATGCGGCTCGGGGCGGGCGTGACCGGCCTGCTCGGCCCGAACGGGGCGGGGAAGACCACGCTGCTGCACATGATGGCCGGCTTCCTGGCCCCGTCGCGGGGGGCGGTCACCCTGGACGGGGAGCCGACCTGGCGTAACCCGCCGGTGTACCGGCGGCTCGGGCTGGTCAGCGAGCGGGAGGCGGTGCACACCTTCCTCACCGCGTACGAGTTCGTGCTGGCCAGCGCGAAGCTGCACCGGCTGCCCGACCCGGCGGCGGCAGCCCGCCGGGCGATCGCCCTGGTCGAGTTGGAGGGCGCGCAGGACCGCCGGATCGGCACGTACTCCAAGGGCATGCGGCAGCGCGCGCGGGTCGCCGCCGCGCTGGTGCACGACCCGCAGGTGCTGCTGCTCGACGAGCCGTTCAACGGCATGGACCCGCGCCAGCGGCTGCACATGATGACGTTGCTGCACTCCCTCGGTGACGCCGGCCGGACCATCCTGTTCAGCTCGCACATCCTGGAGGAGGTCGAGCAGGTCTCCGGCACGGTGCAGGTGATGGTGGCCGGGCGGCTCGCCGCCTCCGGTGACTTCCGCACCATCCGCCGGCTGATGACCAACCGACCGCACGTGTTCACGGTCCGCTCCACTGACGACCGGGCGCTGGCCGTCGCGCTGATGGCCGAGCCCTCGGTCACCGGCGTCGAGCTGGACCGGACGGGGCTGACCGTCAAGGCCGGTGACTACGGTGCGTTCACCCGAGCCCTGCCCAAGGTCGCGTTGGCCCGTGGCGTCCGGGTCCGGCAGTTGCTGCCGGAGGACGAGTCCCTGGAGAGCGTCTTCTCCTACCTGCTGGAGGGTTGACCGGTGAGTGCGAGGAGTGAACGAGCGCAGCGAGTGAGCCCCACAGTCACGAACGGAAGGCTGACCGGTGAGTGCGAGGAGTGAACGAGCGCAGCGAGTGAGCCCCACAGTCACGAACGGAAGGCTGACCGGTGAGTGCGAGGAGTGAACGAGCGCAGCGAGTGAGCCCCACAGTCATGAACGAGAGAGGCTGAACGGTGTCGACCGTTACCTGGATCACCGCGCGGGGCCTGTTCGGCCGCCGCCGGTTCCTGATGTTGCTGCCGCTGCCCGCGGTGCTGGTGGGCCTCGCGGTCCTCTGTCGGTCGTTGGGCGTGGACCCGGCCGAGTGGGGGCCGCCGGTGCTGGTGGGCCTCGGCCTGGCCGTGGTGCTGCCGGTGGTGTCGCTGGTGGTCGGCACCGGTGTGCTGGGCGCCGAGATCGACGACGGCACGGTGGTGCACGTGTTGACGAAGCCGCTGCCGCGATGGCAGATCGTGCTGCCGAAGCTCGCGGTCGCGACCGGGGTCAGCGCGGCCACCATCGCCGTGCCGATCGTCGTCGCGGGTGTGCTCGCCGACTCGGTACGCCTCGGCGTGGCGCTCGCCGCCGCCTCGGCGCTGGGCGCGCTGGCGTACTCGGCGTTGTTCCTGGCGTTGAGCCTGGTCACCCGGCGGCCGGTGCTGCTCGGCCTGGTCTACGTGCTGATCTGGGAAGGGCTGCTGGGCCGGTTCGTCAGCGGCACCAAGGTGCTGTCGGTGCAGCAGTGGGTGATCGCCCTCGCCGACCGGCTCGCCCCCACCGACCTGCTCACCGGGGCGGTCTCCGTACCCGTCGCCGCCGTGCTGACCGCCCTGGTCGCGGTCGGCTTCACCGCTTTGGCCATCGACCGCCTCCGCTCCTTCTCGGTGGCCGGCGAAACCAGCTGAGGGGTAACGAAGGATCCCCTGTCCACGACGCGCTGCGGGGCGGTGACCAGCGCCGCCCCGCAGCGCAGCCGTTCCGCTCCATTGGTAGCGTGGACCGGCGCTCCCGCCCCCACGTCCCGGACCGTGCGCCCGCTGTCGCCGAGCAGGTGGGTTCGAGTGACTGGTCGGCGCGCGCTCGCGGCGGCGGTGGTCCTCGCGGTGGGCGCAGCAGCCGCAGTCACCGGCGTCGTCCTGCGCGGACCGCGCGAGACGCCCACGACCTTCGTCGCGGCCGGCGCGGCACCGACGCCCGCCGCACCGTCCACCACAGTGTCGGCTTCCGCATCAGCTACGTCTTCGAGCAGCCCTTCGCCGACCGCCACCGGTCCGACCGCCACCGATCCGGGTGCCGACCCCGGCGTCGATCCGGTCTTCACCACCGACCCGGATCTGAAGCGCTCGGAGACGTACCGGTACCGCGTGACCAGGCCCGGCGACCATGCGCTGCCGGCCGGCACCGTCCCGCTGCGGTACGACGTGTCGACCGCCGCCACCTCGCCGCTGAAAGCCGAATTGACGAAGATCCGGGACAGGCTGGCGGGTGGCAGCGGGCTCGCCCTGTACCTGACCGGGGGAACCGCCCTCAACGACGCCGACCTGGCCGCCCTGCAGACGCTGCACCGCCCCGCAGGCAGCGGCGGGCTCGGGCTGACCAATCTCGCTCGGCTGCACGTGTACAACCTGCGCTCGCTCCAGGGGGGTCGGGAGTGCACACCCGACTCGGGTCTGCCCTGCGCCGGCCAGATCGCACGCGGCGGGCGCTCGCCCTACCTGTGGCACAACGGCTGGTGGGACACGTGGGTCCGGCACCTCGTCCTCGACGACCTGGAAGAGGTCAAAGCCGGCACATTCAGCAACCACAACCTCGCCAGCGTGAGCCTGCGCGCCGCCCGCACGGTCGGCGTCATGGCCTTCGGCCACGCACCGTACGCGCGGCTCGCCGTCGTTTACCTGCCCAGCGCCACCGCCATCGGCCGGCATGCGTTCCGGCGCAATCAGTACCTGGTGAAGGTCAACCTGCCCCGAGCGGCGACGGTGGACGAATTCGCGTTCGACGACACCTCCCGGTTGCGGTACTTCGCCGCCGCGAACCTCGAATCGCTCGGCCGTAACGCCCTCAACGACACCCACGCGCTGCGGGCCGTGCACCTGCCGAAGCTCACCTACCTGGGCATCAACTGCTTCGACCTCAACGGTGACGCGGCCTCAGGGACCGGACTGAAGGTTCTGCGCCTGCCGAAGTTGCAAACCCTCGACAAGAACGCCATCACCGGCTTCGCGAACCTGCGGCAGGTCTGGGCACCCGCACTCACCACCGCCTGGCATGACTCGATCACCAACAATCCGCGGCTGTCGACCGTGTACGCGCCCGGCCTGCGCAAGCTTGGACCACGCGTGTTCGCGAACAACGCGGCGCTGCGCTCCGTCTATCTCGGCGCTCGACCGCCGGCACAGGATCCCGCCGCGTTCACCGGCACGGACGCGTCGAAGCTCACGCTCCACCATCCGGGCGGCGACCCGTGGGCCTCGTTCCGCCCTGCCGGTAACGCCGGTCTCCGAGTGGTCGAGCAGTAGACGCTGGTATGGGAAGGTCCCCGCCTCGGGGACCTTCCCATACCTCAGAAGGCGCAGGCGATCACCAGCTCGGGGGTGCGGTCGGGGAGGAGGTCGAGCTTGCCGACGCGGCCCGCCGCCTTCAGGTCGTCGGCGACGACCGTGAGGCGGTCGAGCAGGGCTGCCGGGCCGAGCGCCTCGGCCAGCGGCACCTCCGCCTTCATCGACAGTTTCCGCTCCGACTTGGCGCGGCGCACCTGGCTCAGCGCGTCCCCGGCGAGTCGCAGCAACTCCGGGTCGCCCTCGCCGGCGATCGCCCGCTTCACCTCGTACGTGGTTGGCCAGGTCGCGCGGTGCACCGAGCCGTACCGCCACCAGGACCACACCTCCTCGGTGACGTAGGGCAACACCGGGGCGAAGAGCCGCAACTGCACCGACAGCGCGGTCGCCAGCGCCGCCCGGGCCGAGTCGGCCGCGGGCCCGCTGCCGTAGGCGCGTTCCTTCACCAGCTCGATGTAGTCGTCACAGAATCGCCAGAAGAACGCCTCGCTGGCCTGCAACGCCGCCGTGTGGTCGTACCCGTCGAAGGCCGCCGTGGCCGCTGTGACCACGGTGGATAGTTCGGCCAGCATGGCGGTGTCCAGCGGGGCGGTCGCCGGCGCGCGCAAGGCGTCGGCGGCACCCAGTCCGAGGGCGAACTTCGAGGCGTTGAGCAGTTTCGTGGCGAGCCGCCGGCCCACCTTGATCTGGGCGGCGTCGAAGGCGAGGTCCATGCCCGGCCGACCGTTGGCCGCCCAGTAGCGGACCGCGTCCGAGCCGTGCTGCTCCAGTAGGGACATCGGGGTGACCACGTTCCCCTTGGACTTCGACATCTTCTTGCGGTCCGGGTCGAGGATCCAGCCGGAGAGCACCGCCGTGCGCCAGGGCAGCACGCCGTGTTCCAGGTGGGAGCGGACCACCGTGGAGAACAGCCAGGTCCGGATGATTTCCTGGCCCTGGGGGCGCAAATCCATCGGGAACACCTGGTCGAACAGGTCCGGGTCGGTTTCCCAGCCGCTGACGATCTGCGGGGTCAGCGACGAGGTGGCCCAGGTGTCCAGCACGTCCGGGTCGCCGACGAAGCCGCCGGGCACGCCGCGCTGCGACTCGTCGTACCCGGGCGGCGGCTCGCCGGACGGGTCGACCGGCAGCGTCGACTCGTCGGGTGTGAGAGGCTGGGTGTAGTCCGGCTCGCCAACGTCGTCGAGCCGGTACCACACCGGCACCGGCACCCCGAAGAAGCGCTGCCGGCTGACCAGCCAGTCCCCGGTC
>NZ_SMJY01000179.1:0-12441 GCF_004348355.1 Micromonospora sp. KC721
CTGGTCGCGATCGAGATGACAGCCGCACGCTCCGGCAGGCCCGCCTTCTTCGTCGCCGCGATGATCGCCTTGACATTGGCGGTCTGCTCGTCGTTCAGAGTGATCTTCGACTGGGCACCCTGCACACTCGCGGCCACCGGCTTGGTGTCCACCGGCTCTGCGGCGTGAGCGGCGATCGGACCGGCGAACACACCACCGGCGAAAGCCAGACCAGCAACACCCAGCACGCTCTTACGCAGCATCGTGTTCATGTTCATGGGAAAGCTCCGTTCGGGGGTTGGCGCAGCACCCGCCGACGGGGGTCGGCGATCTGGTGTGCGCAAGCACCACGTCAGGCGCTCGAAGAATGTGGGGGATCATCCCGTGCGCGGGAGGCGGGGCCTCTTCGTCACGCCGGGACCATGTACAACGACCGGCGGCCCACCATCATTCCGGGCCCTCGCACCCGCCATCGGCGGGCCGTCTTCCTCGGTCGTTCACCGGGATACAACCACCCCGACCCGCCCGCCATTCCGCCCGCAGAGTGCCGCCGGCCACGCCCACCACCAGCCCGGAACGGACACGCCGCCCAGGCTGAACCGTTCGGTGGAACAGAATGGAGGTCTCCGGACGCCGAAGACAGCCATGACGTTCCACCGATCAACGCCGGGGGGCAGAACCCGACATTCGCCCCAGACGCGCCGCAACGGTTGTCGGGCCGGAGCCATCTCGGGCGCGGCGCCAGGCGGCCGGGCGTCAGGCGGCGGGCCAGTCCTGGGAGGAAGCCAGACGCGGCGAGGCCGCCCCGGGCGGGGCGGCCTCGAGCCAGGAGAGGAATCCGGTGACCGTGGAACGTGCCATGGCGATCTCGACCGGCGCGTGGTGACTGGTACAGCGCAGGATGATCCAGTCGGCGGGCATGGAGAGCCGCTCCTGTCCCTCGGGCAGCCGCCGCCGTTCCACGACGAGCTCCTTGCGGGAGAGCACCCGCTTGGGCCGGAGCGCGAAGCTGAACATCCGATACCACCGGAGCTCGTCGCCGATGAAGCGGCCGAAGCCGGGAGACCAGCCGCGACCGTCCAGGACCGTGGTGACCCGGACGCTGAGCCGGATGATGCCTCCAGTCCGGGTGAACACGGCCCGCCGGATGAAAAGGATCACGAGCGCGGCGAGCAGCGCCGCGATGCCGATTCCGATCCCTTCCACGATCTCCATCGGCGGGCCGGCTCTCAGCGGGCCGGGGTGGCGCTCTCGGCCAGGACGGTGACGCCCTCGCCGGTCACCGACAGGAAACCGCCGGCGATGTCGTAGGCGATCTGCTCACCACCGGCCCGCTTGATGCGAACCTGGCTGGGCTCCGCGAGTTGGCCGAGCAGGGGCGCGTGTCCCGCAAGCACACCCAGCTCACCCTCGGTCGTCCGCGCGACGACCATCTCGGCCTCGCCGGACCAGACCTTCTCCTCGACGGCTACGAGCTCGACGTGAAGCTGCTGTGCCACGCTGTCTCCTTGCTGCGGCGGCGGATTGTCGAAAGTCTAGTCCCGGGCCCCGGGCCTCCCCAACGCGGGTGGCGAGACCCGCGCCACTGCGGGCGCGACACGCCGTGGCCAGGCCACCGCCTCCGGTTCCCGCGCACCCGGCGCGGCGGGATCACTTGTTCCGGTTGCGGAACTCCGGGTGCTCCAGCAGGAAGGCGTCGAGCTGCTCGTTCTTCAAGGCCGTGAAGAAGTCGTCCGCCGCAGGCAGGAAGCGCTCCCCCCGGTACGCCGCGCCCGTGCCGATCCCCTCACCGGGCAACTTGATCAGCTCGACGTTCTCCGGCCGGACGTCCTTGAGCGCCAGGGCGAAGTCGACGACGCTGTTGCCGCGGCCGTTGAAGGTCAACGACTGGCCGGCCGCGCGGACCACCCGGTCCAGCTTGATCGGGTTGGTCACCACGTCGGCGCTGACCGCCTGCTTGGCCATCGCCTTGATGAACTGCTGCTGGTGACGCTGGCGACCGTAGTCGCCGTCCGGGACACCGTTCTTCGGGTACCGCTGCCGGACGTAGTCCAGCGCCTGCCAGCCGCTGAGGTGCTGGGTGCCCTTCTTGTACTCCGCCTGCGGGCCGATGTAGCCCTCGCCGTACGGGTTGCCCTTGCGGTGCGTGCCGTCCGGCTCCCGGTGCTCGGACTTCACGTCTCGCTCGATGTACATCGTGACGCCACCCATGGCGTCGACGATCTTCTGGAACCCGGTGAAGTTGATGATCGCGCCAGCGTCGAACCGCTCGATCCCGATCACCTGCTGCACCGTCTTGGCGAGCAACTCGAACCCCTGCACGGCGCTCGGGTTCTGCCCCTGCACGGCGCTGCCGTGCGACATGGCGCCGTTGAGCTTGCCGCGGCCACCGGGGTAGTTGGCCTTGTCGAATTTCGGGATGTCGACGACGAGGTCGCGCGGCATCGAGAACAGGTAGGCCCGGTCCAGCGTCGAGGGCACGTGCAGCACCATGATCGAATCGGCCAGCGGCGGCTGCTTCGGGTTGCGTGGGTCGATACCGACCAGCAGGATGTTGAGCGGGCCCTTGATGTCGCTCTTGCGTTCCTGTGCCCCGGCAGCCTGGTCGCCGAAGAGGTCGGCCTTGCCGACCGCGCCCTCGTAGCGGGCGAGCAGCGCCTCGTAGCCGACCAGCACGGCGCCGCTGAGCAGCATCAGCACGGCACCGAAGACCGTGCAGACCCGCGCCCACCGCGGCACGCCCGCCCAGCGGGACGGCCTGCGCCGCCCCTTCTTGCCGGCCTTACCCACGGGGATCTCCATTCGTCGTCACGCCCATGACTGACAAGACGGGCGGACGCGGCCGAGAAGTTGCTGCGAATCGACGCCCATTCGCGAGCGTCGCGCTGAAAACGGTACCGCGCTGCGGCGGGAATCGCTCGCCCCTGGGAACGGGCACCGGCGCGAGAGCGGGGAACAGCCGCGAAGGCCACCCCGGCTCTCGCCGAGGTGGCCTTCGCGGCTGTGGTGGAGGTCTCAGCCCTCCGCCATCAGCTCCTTCGCCTTCTTCTCCAGGTCCTCCAGACCACCGCACATGAAGAACGCCTGCTCGGGGAAGTGGTCGTACTCGCCCTCGCTGATCTTCTTGAACGCCTCGATGGTCTCGGCGAGCGGCACCGTCGAGCCCGGCACGCCGGTGAACTGCTCGGCGGCGTAGGTGTTCTGCGACAGGAAGCGCTCGATCCGCCGGGCCCGGGCCACGGTGATCTTGTCTTCCTCGGAGAGCTCCTCGATGCCGAGGATGGCGATGATGTCCTGCAGGTCCTTGTACTTCTGCAGGATCCGCTTCACCTCGGTGGCGACCGCGAAGTGCTCCTGGCCGACGAACTCCGGGGCGAGGATCCGGGACGAGGACGCCAGCGGGTCAATCGCCGGGTAGATGCCCTTGTCGGAGATCGACCGCTCCAGGTTGGTGGTCGCGTCCAGGTGGGCGAACGTGGTGGCCGGCGCCGGGTCGGTGTAGTCGTCGGCGGGCACGTAGATCGCCTGCATCGAGGTGATGGCCTGACCCCGGACGGAGGTGATCCGCTCCTGGAGCTCGCCCATCTCGTCGGCCAGGGTCGGCTGGTAGCCCACCGCGCTCGGCATCCGGCCGAGCAGGGTGGAGACCTCGGACCCGGCCTGGGTGAAGCGGAAGATGTTGTCGATGAAGAGCAGCACCTCCTGCTTCTTCACGTCGCGGAAGTACTCCGCCATGGTCAGCGCGGAGAGCGCGACCCGCAGCCGGGTGCCCGGCGGCTCGTCCATCTGGCCGTAGACCAGCGCGGTCTTGTCGATGACACCGGACTCGGTCATCTCGGCGATGAGGTCGTTGCCCTCACGGGTGCGCTCCCCCACGCCGGCGAAGACCGAGGTGCCACCGAAGTTCCGGGCCACCCGGGTGATCATCTCCTGGATGAGCACCGTCTTGCCCACGCCGGCGCCGCCGAACAGACCGATCTTGCCGCCCTTGACGTACGGGGCGATCAGGTCGATGACCTTGATGCCGGTCTCCAGCATCTCGGTCTTCGGCTCCAGGTCCGCGAAGGCCGGAGCCTTGCGGTGGATGCCCCAGTGGTCGTCGGGCTGGAGCGTCTCGCCCTCGGTGAGGTTGAGGCACTCGCCGATCGCGTTGAACACGTGGCCCTTCACCGCGTCGCCCACCGGCACGGTGATCGGCGAACCGGTGTCGCGTACCTCGGTGCCACGGACCAGGCCGTCGGTCGGCTGCATCGAGATGGCCCGGATCACGTTGTCACCCAGGTGCTGGGCGACCTCCAGGGTCAGCGTCTTCTCGCCGCCGGACAGGGTCACGTCCACGTGCAGGGCGTTGAACAGGGCTGGCATGGCGTCGCGCGGGAACTCGGCGTCGACGACCGGGCCGATGACCCGGACCACGCGACCCGTGGCCGTCTTGGTCTCAGCTGGTCCACCAGCAACTGCGGATACAGTCATCACACTTCACTTCCCGACGCGGCCAGCGCGTTCGCGCCGCCGACGATCTCGCTGATCTCCTGGGTGATCCCGGCCTGGCGGGCCGAGTTCATCTCACGCGTGTACTTCTCGATCATCTCTTCGGCGTTGTCGGTGGCGCTCTTCATCGCCCGCCGCCGGGCGGCCGACTCGCTCGCCGCCGACTCCAACAACGCCGCGTAGATCCGCGTGTTGATGTACTTCGGCAACAGCGCGTCGAGCAGCGCCTCCGCCTCCGGCTCGAACTCGTACGCCGGGAGCGCGCCCTCGGACCGTGGCCGGTCCTCGACCTGCATCGGGCCGATGACCTTCGCCACCGGGATCTGGGTCATCAGGGACTTGAACTCGGTGTAGACGATGTGCAACTCGTCGATACCGCGCGTCCCGTCCGGCCCGGGGTCGCCGTCGGTGTCGTCCGCCCCGGCGGAGAACGCCGTGATCAGCGTCTCCCCGACGGTGCGGGCGTCGGCGAACGTCGGCTGCTCCGAGAATCCCGTCCAGTTCGCCTCGATCGGCCGGTCCCGGAACCGGAAGAAGCTCACGCCCTTGCGGCCGATGACGTAGAGCACGGGCTCCTTGCCGTCGGCGCGCAGCCGGGCGATCAGCGACTCCGCGGTCTTGATGGCGTTCGAACTGTAACCGCCGGCCAGACCACGGTCGGCGGTTACCAGCAGGACACCGGCCCGCCGAACCCGCTCGCGCGGGGTCAGCAGCGGGTGGTCGATCCGCGCGTTGGAGGCCAGCGCCGTGAGCACGCCGGTGATGGCCTGGGCGTACGGCAGGGACGCCTCCACCCGGGCCTGGGCCTTGGCGATCCGGCTCGTCGCCACGAGCTCCATCGCCTTGGTGATCTTCTTCATCCCCTTCGCCGAGCGAATGCGTTGACGAAGAACGCGTACCTGGGCCGCCATCGGTCAGCCCTACTGCTTCTCGACGGTGTCGGTGTAGCGGGTCACCGTCTCGCGGTTCTCCGCACCCTCCAGCGGCTTGGCCGGGGCCTCGTTGATCCGCCGCTCGTCCTCCTTGCCGAGGAAGACCTGCTTGAACTCGGTGATCGCCGAGTCGAGCGAGCCGGTGATCTCGTCGTTCCACTGGTTGTCGGCGATGGCCGACAGGACGCCCTCGTGCTTGTGCCGCAGGTACTGCAGGAACTCCGACTCGAAGCGGCGGACCTCGCCCACCGGGATGTCGTCCAGCTTGCCCTCGGTGCCGGCCCAGACGGAGACGACCTGCTCCTGCACCGGGTACGGCGAGTAGTTCGGCTGCTTGAGCAGCTCGACCAGGCGGGCACCGCGCTCCAGCTGGGCCCGGGAGGCCCGGTCCAGGTCGGAGGCGAAGGCGGCGAACGCCTCCAGCTCGCGGTACTGGGCCAGGTTGAGCCGCAGCGAACCGGCGACCTTCTTCATCGGCTTCACCTGCGCGGCGCCACCGACGCGGGAGACCGAGGTGCCGACGTTGATGGCCGGCCGGACACCCTGGTTGAACAGGTCGGTCTCCAGGAAGATCTGGCCGTCGGTGATGGAGATGACGTTGGTCGGGATGAAGGCCGAGATGTCGTTGGCCTTCGTCTCGATGATCGGCAGGCCGGTCATCGAGCCGCCACCCATCGCGTCGGAGAGCTTGGCGCAGCGCTCCAGCAGCCGGGAGTGCAGGTAGAAGACGTCACCCGGGTACGCCTCGCGGCCCGGCGGGCGGCGCAGCAGCAGCGACACGGCCCGGTACGCCTCGGCCTGCTTGCTCAGGTCGTCGAAGACGATCAGGACGTGCTTGCCGCCGTACATCCAGTGCTGGCCGATGGACGAGCCGGTGTACGGGGCGAGGTACTTGAAGCCGGCCGGGTCCGAGGCCGGGGAGGCGACGATGGTGGTGTACTCCATCGCGCCCGCCTCCTCCAGGACGCCCTTGATCGAGGCGATCGTGGAGGCCTTCTGGCCGATGGCGACGTAGATGCAGCGGACCTGCTTCTTCGGGTCGCCGGAGCGCCAGTTGTCCCGCTGGTTGAGGATGGTGTCCAGAGCGACCGTGGTCTTGCCGGTCTTCCGGTCACCGATGATCAGCTGACGCTGGCCCCGGCCGATCGGGGTCATCGCGTCGATGGCCTTGATACCGGTCTGCAGCGGCTCGTCGACCGACTGCCGGGCCATCACGTTCGGAGCCTGGAGCTCCAGCTCGCGGAAGCCCTCGTTGGCGATGTCACCGAGCCCGTCGATCGGCTGGCCGAGCGCGTTGACCACGCGGCCGAGGAAGGCGTCGCCGACCGGCACGGAGAGCACCCGGCCGGTGCGCTTGACGCGCTGCCCCTCCTCCAGCTTCGCGGAGTCACCGAGAACGACGACACCGATCTCCCGGACGTCGAGGTTCAGGGCGACACCCAGGGTGCCGTCCTCGAACTCCAGGAGCTCGTTGGTCATGGTCGAGGGCAGGCCCTCGACGTGGGCGATTCCGTCACCGGTGTCGGCGACGGTGCCGACCTCCTCGCGGGAGACGTCGGCCGTGTAGGAGGAGACGTAGCGCTCCAGGGCGCCGCGGATCTCCTCCGTCGAGATGGTCAGCTCGGCCATCCTCTGCTTCCTTAAGTATCAGGGGCCCGGGATACCTAGTACCGACCGGTCCGAATGGCGTCGATCAAAGGGCTGCGAGGACGCTGGTCAGCGCTTCGCGAGCGCGTTGCGGGTCTCGTTGAGGCGGCGCAGGACGGTGCCGTCGTACAGGTCGGAGCCGACCCGCACGCTCACTCCACCGAGCACCTCCGGGTCCACCGTCTGCTTGACGGAGACCTCCCGACCGTACATTGCGGAGAGGCGGGCACCCAGGCGTCGCTCCTCCTCGTCGGTCAGCGGAGCGGCCACGGTCACGTACGCGACCTGCCGGTCCCGCCGCTCGGCGGCCATCTCGACCAGTCGGGTGAGCGACCCGGTGAAGGAGCGTCCCCCGAATCCGGCGAGCGCCACCCCGACGAGGTAACCCGTTACCGGCCGGGCCTTACCGGCGAGCAGCTGGTCGACCAGGCCGGCCCGCCGCGCGACCGGGGCGGCCGGATCGGACAGTGCGTTGGACAACTCCGGGGAGCCGGCGACGACCTGCCCGAAGCGGAACAGCTCGTCCTCGACCTCGCCCAGCTCGCCGGCCTTGTCGCTGCCGGCGAGCAACGCCTCCACGCCGAGCCGCTCGACGCCGTCGAGCAACTCCGACGGCGTCGACCACCGGCCGGTGACCAGCGCGACGAGCAGGTCGAGCGCGTCGGTACCGATCCGGCCGCGCAGCATGTCGCCGAGCAGGCCGGACCGGTCGGTACCCGAACGAGCCGGGTCGGAGAGCGCCCGGCGCAGCCGCGGCTCGCGCCGCAGCAGAGCGGCGACGGAGAGAAGGTCGTCGGCGGTGGCGGCCACCGCCGACGGCTCCGCGCCGCGGACGTACGCGTCGAGGCGCTCGGCCGCGACCTTGTACGACTCCCGGCTGGCGGCCTGCATCAGCGGGCCCCCGCGCTCTCGAGGCCGCTGAGGAACCGGTCCACGGTGCCCTTGCGACGAGCCTCGTCGGCGAGCGACTCACCGACGATCTTGCTGGCCAGGTCCACCGCGAGCGTGCCGACCTCGGTACGCAACTCGCGCACGATGGTGGCCCGTTCGGCGGCGAGCTGCTCCTTGCCGGCCGCGATGATCCGGTCGGACTCCTCCCGCGCCTTGGCGAGGATGTCCTGGCGGATGCCCTCGGCGTCGGAGCGGGCGTCGTCGCGGATCTTCGCGGCCTCGGTGCGGACCTCGGCGAGCTGCGCACGGTACTGCTCGAGCAGCTGGTTCGCCTCGGCCTGGGCCGCCTCGGCGCGCTTGAGGCCGCCCTCGATCGCGTCGACCCGCGCCTGGTACATCGCCTCCATGCGCGGCATGACGAACTTCAGCAGAACGATGACGAGCAGGATGAAGGAGATGGACCCGATGACCATCTCCTGCCAGATCGGCAGGATCGGGTTGTGGCCTTCGGCGGCGAGATACATGTCGGACCTCCGGGTCGGGAGAGCTCGCGTCAGTTGACGGCGAAGGCGAGCACCAGGCCGAAGAGGGCGAGCGCCTCGACCAGGGCGAAGCCCAGCACCAGCCAGGTGCGGTTGTAACCGGCGGACTCGGGCTGGCGGGCGCTCGACTGGATGTAGGCCGCGAAGACCAGGGCGACGCCGATACCGGGGCCGATGGCGGCGAGGCCGTAGCCGATGGTGTTGACGTTACCGTTGATGGCGGCGAGAACGTCCATTGCGGGTATTCCTCCTAGTTCACACGTGAGGTCTCACGTGTACGCGGTTCGGTACCAGAAGCTTGGTCGGGCCGGGTGACCCGCCGAGCCCGATCAGTGCTCGTCAGCCAGGGACGTGCCGATGTAGTTGGCGCTCAGCGTGACGAAGACGTACGCCTGCAGCACCGCGACCAGCGCCTCGAAGAAGGTCATCACGATCGCCATCGCGAAGGAGAAGACCGAGGTCACCTGGACGAAGATGCTGTCCGAGGAGAGCATCACGAAGCCGCCGATGGTGAAGACCAGCAGGAGCAGGTGCCCGGCGAACAGGTTGGCGAAGAGCCGCAGCGCCAGGGTGACCGGCCGGACGACGAAGTTCTGCAGGAACTCGATCGGAATCAGCAGGAAGTGCATCGGCCACGGCACACCGGGCAGGATCAGGCTCTGCTTCAGGTAGCCGCCGAGGCCGTGCTTGCGGACGCCGATGTAGTTGTACATCGCGTAGGAGATGGCCGCGAGCACGATCGGGAACGCGATGTGCGAGTTCGGGGAGATCTGCAGGCCGGGCACGATGGCGAAGAGGTTGGTCAGCAGGATGAAGCTGAACAGCACCGTGAAGTAGGGCGCGAAGCGGATGCCCGCGTTGCCCATCTGCTCCCGGGCGATGTTGTCGCGCACCAGGCCGTAGACCGACTCGGCGGCCCACTGGGCCTTGCCCGGCACCAGCTTGGGGTTCCGGTAGGCCAGCATGAAGAAGATGATCAGCAACGCGACCGCGAGCCAGACCATGATGCCGAACTTGGTGACCCAGGGGCCGGCCACGTTCGGCGGATAGAAATCCTCGACGCTGGGGGGCCAGGGGAGCCCCTGGGCGACGACCAGCTGTCCGCTCACCGTGTCATCCTCCGCACTCGACAGACCCGCGCGTGCTGGCACTCAAGCACTGAGCCTCTTCATGATCAGGTAGATCGCTCCGGCTGCGCCGAGCATCATGCCGATGGCGACCCCGATGCCGGTTCGCAGATCGAAGAACCGCTCCGCCAACCACCCGAGGAAACCCCACGCCACGATGCCGGCGAGCAGGTAGCCCAGGACGGCACCGGCCACTCCCTCCGACGAGGGCTCGTCGGGTTTGCGGGTGTGGGGGTCATCGGCCATGACGTGGCGAACAATATCAGCAGGGGCGCGTGGGAGTGTGCGGCACCCCCCACACTGCGGACAGCGTGCGGGCCGTGCGGCATCGGAGCAATCGACGCTCAGGTTACTCCCCACCGGCCACCCACAACAGCCCGACGTACCGGCGGAAACGCTCAGCCGTCAGACCGACCGTGGGTCGGCAGCGGCGACCGCAAAGCCCAGGTCAGATGGGCCCCGGTCCAGACCACCACCGCCGCGATCACGGCCACCCCCAGATCCGGCAGGCCGGCCCAGCCGGTCGCCGCGACGGCGGACAGCACCACCCCGAGGAACACGATCTTGGTGGCGTAGGTGACCAGCCCGACGGACATGATTAACCGAGGATTCACCGCGTCGGCCCAGGCCACCGAGAGGCCGGAGATCAGGTAGCTGACCACGACCAGCCCGATCCCGGCGGCCACGCCGGCCGCGCCGGTGGGTCCGCGCAGCACCGCCGCCGCCGGCACCGCGACCACGGCCAGCACCGCGCACGCCGCCAGCGGCAGCCGCAGGTACGGCAACCGGGCCCGGATCGCCCCCGGCTCCCCCGCCCGTGGCGCGCTCATCGGGCGTACGCCGGGAAGGCGGCGACCAGCTCGGCGACCTCGCCGGCGATCCCGGCGAGCCGGTCGGCGCCCCCGGGGTTCGCCGGGTCGGTGCGTACCGCACGGGCGATCAGCGAGGCGACCTGTCGCATCTGCCCCTCCCGCATGCCCTGGGTGGTGACGCTCGGGGTGCCCACCCGGATCCCGGAGGCGACCGCCGGCGGCTGCGGGTCATACGGGATGGCGTTCTTGTTCAGGGTGATGCCCACGGCGTCGCAGCGGGCCTCGGCGTCGGCGCCGCTCACCCCGACCTCGCGCAGGTCGACCAGGGCCAGGTGGGTGTCGGTGCCGCCGGAGACCGGCCGCATCCCCTCGGCGGCTAGACCGGCCGCGAGCGCCCGGGCGTTGGCGACCACCTGCGCCGCGTACGCCCGGTACTCGGGCTGCGCGGCCTCGCGCAACGCGACCGCCTTGGCCGCGACGGCGTGCATCAGCGGGCCGCCCTGGGTGAACGGGAAGACCGCCTTGTCGATCCGCGCGGCCAGCGACTCACGGCACAGGATCATCCCGCCGCGAGGCCCGCGCAGCACCTTGTGGGTGGTGAGGCAGACGACGTCGGCATAGGGCACCGGGGACGGAATCACCCCGCCGGCCACCAGGCCGGCGAAGTGCGCGGCGTCCACCATCAGGTACGCCCCGACCTCGTCGGCGACGGCCCGGAACCGGGCGAAGTCGATCAGGCGCGGGTACGCGGTCGCGCCACATATGATCATTTTCGGACGGTGGGCCAACGCGAGGTCCCGCACCTCGTCGTAGTCGATCAGCTCGGTGTCCCGCCGGACGGTGTACCCGACGGTGTGGAACCACTTCCCGGAGAAGTTCACCCGGCTGCCGTGGGTGAGGTGCCCGCCGTGCGGCAGCTCCATGGCCAGCACGGTGTCCCCGGGCTGTACCAGGGCGGCGTACGCGGCCAGGTTGGCGTTGGCCCCCGAGTGTGGTTGGAGGTTGGCGTGCTCGGCGCCGAACAGCTCCTTCGCCCGGGCGATGCCGATCTCCTCGGCCCGGTCCACCTCGGCGCAGCCGCCGTAGTAACGCCGGCCCGGATAACCCTCGGCGTACTTGTTGGTCAGCGTCGAACCGAGCGCCGCGAGCACCGCCGGGGAGGTGAGGTTCTCGCTGGCGATCAGTTGCAGGCCGCTGCGCAGCCGGTCCAGCTCCCCGAGCACCACCCCGGCGATCTCCGGGTCGACGGCGCTGAGCTGCTCGAAGTCCGGCCCCCAGAAGCTGTCTCTCGCGTTGTCCACAACGAGGCAGTCTACGGAGCCGCACACCGGGAGCCGTGCGATGCCTCGTCACCGGTGGGCTGGGCTGCTGCGGGCCGAGCTGCGACGGCCGGGTCGGGCCTGGCTGGAGATGCCGGCTCTGCCCGTGGCAGAAGCTCTTGGTGTGATCGGGCCGCGCTGGTTGGGTTGGCCGATGCAGCGCATGGAGATCCTGGTCCTCGGCGGCACGGCCTGGCTGGGGCGTGAGGTGTCCCGGCAGGCCCTCGATCGCGGCCATCGCGTGACGTGCCTGGCTCGTGGCGACAGTGGGCCCGTGGCGGAAGGCGCGCGTCTGGTGGCCGCGGACCGGCGCGACCTGACCGCGTACGCCTCCCTGTCCGGAGGAGAGTGGGACGCGGTACTCGAAGTGTCCTGGCAACCCGGCTTCGTACGCGAGGCGGTTGCCGCCCTGGGCGCGCGGGCACGGCACTGGATCTACGTCTCCTCGGTCAGCGCGTACGCCTCCCACGACACGCCCGGCGCGGACGAGTCCGCCGCCCTGCTGCCCGCCACCGACCAGGACGAGGTCGACCGGGACCGGTACGGCGAGGCCAAGTCCGCCTGCGAGACGTTCACCCGGACGGCTCTGGCCGACCGTCTCCTCATCGCACGCGCCGGACTCATCGGCGGGCCCGGCGACCACAGCGGCCGCTCCGGCTACTGGGTCGCCCGCGCCGCCCGCGCCCCCCGGGCCCCGCTGC
>NZ_SMJY01000017.1:0-51700 GCF_004348355.1 Micromonospora sp. KC721
CCCTGCACCCCCGGCCGCCGGCGCCGCCGCCGCGGTCGGCCGCTCGCCGGGACCCGGCTGCCCCGCTCGCCCTGGAACCGGTCGGCCGAGCGCTGACCCTGTTCTTCAACCCCATCCGGACCGCCCGCGTCCGGGCCGAACCGGCGCCCAGCGCCTATCCTGACGGATCGTGACGAGCACCGCGCAGCGCCTGGCCGTGATCCGGGGACCCGTGCCGCCGAAGCGGCACAACGCCCGTACCATCGCCGCCCTCACCGGGAACCCGGGATGCACCCGCCGGGCGGTGCTCGACGGCGCCGGGGTGGACAAGCCGAAGCTGGCCGAGCGGATCGGGTATCCAGCCCGCTTCGGGCAGTCCCGGTTCGCGATCAGCCGGGGCAACACGTTCGAGGCGCAGGTGAAGGCCGACGGCGGGACGGAACTGCTGCGGCTGGTCGCGCAGCGGCTGGGCGTACCGGTGCCGCAGCGGGCGGACTGGACGGATCTGGGCGGCGCCGACGACCTGCCGGACCGGCAGGAGCGGTCCCGTCGGGCGTTGACCGCCACCGGGCCGGACGCGGCGCTGTTCGACCATCCGCTGCTGGGGCTGGACGTCGCCGGGCAGCGGGTGCACCTGGAGCCGGACCTGGTCGCCGCCCGCCTCGGCGGCCGGTTCCACGTGGTGGAGATCAAATCCTTTCCGGTGATCGACGGCCAGGCCGACCCGGCGAAGGTGGCCGCCGCCGCCATCCAGTCGGCCGTCTACGTGCTGGCGCTGCGGGAGCTGCTGGCCGCCGAGGGACAGGACCCGCAGCTGGTCTCCCACGACGTGGTGCTGGTCTGCCCGCGCGACTTCGCCAACCGGCCGGTGGCCAGCCTGCTCGACGTGCGCAGGCAGCTACTGGTGCTGCGTCGCCAGCTCGACCGGATGGCCCGACTGGACGTGGTGCTGGCCAACGTGCCGCCGGACTTCACCGCCGACCCGGGCGCCGACCCGGCCACGTTGACCGCCGCGCTGCGCACCGTCGAGGCCCACTACGCGCCGGAGTGCCTGGCCGCGTGCGAGCTGGCGTACTTCTGCCGGGCCGAGGCGCGGGACCACACCGGGGCGCTGGGCCGGCCGGTGCGGGAAGCGCTCGGCGGAGTCGAGGAGGTTTCCGAGGTGCTGGCCCTGGCGACCGGTGAGCGCGCCGCGGAACCGGAACGGGCGGAGGCCGCCGCGCTGCTGCGGGCCGCGGCCCGGCTGCGCGCCGACGCCCTCGCCGGGAACCCCGCGTGAGTACGCTGCGCGCGCTGGCGAAGGCGCAGGCCGTCGCCGCCGGGGTGGCCCAGCCGGTGGCCACTGTCCGGCACCTGCACCTGGCCGAGCGACCGCTGGTGCTGGTGCCGCTGGCGCTGGCCGGTGAGGCGAACGCCCCGCTGGCGGCGCTGGTCGGCACCGCCCCGGACGCGGCGCGGCTGCTGATCGTGCCGCAACCCCGCAACCGCGACCAGCGGTTCCGGTTCGCCGCCGAGCTGGCCGCGGTCGTGCTGCCGTACCTGGCGGAGTTCCTGACAGTGTCCGAGGCGGTGCCGGTGGACCGGGGCCGTGACGTCCGGCACCGGTACGCCGACGCGCCGCAACTGCTGGTGCCGAATCCGGCCGGGGTGACGTTCCTGCGGCTGTTCGGCCGTTCCACGCGGTTCCGCCGCCCCGACGGTGAGCACCCGGTGCACCCCGACGTGCCGCTGCTCGGCCGTTGGCTGACCTTCTTCGCCGAGCGGGCCGAGCATCCCGGCTCGTCGGCGCTGGTGGCGATGACCGACGCGCTGACCCTGCACTGGGCCACCGGGCAGAGCAGCGTGGAGGACCAGCACCTGCCGGCGCTGCTGGGCTGGATCGACCCGCCGGTCGGCTCGACCGGCGCGCAGATGGCGGCCCGCGCCGAGGATCCGACGCTCTGCCCGCCGGCCGGCCCGGCCACCGACCCGGACTTCGACAACCGGGTGCTCGCCCCGGCCATCGCCGCGTACACCGGTGCCGAGGACGACCCGGCCGCCCGCGCGGCCGCGTACGCGGCGCTGGAACGGGTGCTGCGCGGTCAGCTCGCGCCCACCTGGGAGCTGATGTGGCGCGGCGTGGGGCTGCTGCGCGCGCTGCCGCCGGGAGCGCGGGTGGCGGGCCGCTGGGACGGCGACAAGGACGCCTTCACCGGCCATGTCGAGCACCTCGACGCCGGTGGCGGTCCGCAGCCCCGGCGCGACGGCGCGGTGGCGGCGGCGGCGCGGCTGCACCGGTGGGAACGGGCTCTGACCTCGTACGCGGTGCAACGCGCCTACGACGACCCGCTGGTCATGGCCGAGCACCGGCTGACCGGTGAGGCGTTCGTCGGCGACGTGACGCTGGCCGACCCGACCCGGGTGGACGACAGCGGCCGGCGGCCGGTGCTGCGCCCCCGCATCCAGGTGGTGACCACCGAGCCGGTGCCGGTGCCGGTGGGGACGACGTTGTTCTCCCCGGCTCGGCCCGCGCAGAAGGCGAAGGTGGTGTTCCTGACCCCGGCCGCGGACGGCAAGACCGAACTGGTGCTGGAGCTTTCCGGCGGGATGGGGCGGGGACTGACCGCGCCGCCCGGGACGGTGCCGGAGGTGGGGGAGCGGCTCTGCCTGACCACCCTCTCCGACGGGTTCCTGCCGGCCGGTGCGTTCCCGGCCCCGGAGGAGACCCCCTGGACGCACGGCGGTCCGCCCGCGTCCACAGCTGACGGCGACGCGGCGGAGGACTGGTCCTGACCAACCGAGCCGGCATGCCCCAAAGGGTGCACACCGACAGGGCCGGTCGGCTCTGGCGGGGCGCACGGGTGGTGGTTACGCTTCGATGGTTCGCCCGTCCGTGGCCGGTTTTCAGCCTTGAGGTGCGCACAGGAGAGGGAGCCGGAGCGATCACCGTGCAGCCCGAGGCCGTCACGCCGTATCCTGCCGCGCCGCTGCGCCGCGCGGGGGTGGCGCTCGCGGCGGCGGTGCTTCTCGTCGAGGCGCTCTGGCTGCTGATGGGGCTGCCGGACGCGGCGCTCGCCAGTGACCTGGGCGCGATCACGGTGGCGGGCCTGGCCGCGGCGGCCTGCGTGGGCGCGGCCCGCCGGCATCCCACCCCGCTGCGCCGGTTCTGGGTGCTGCTCGCGGTCACCATGGGTTTGGCCGTGGCGGGCCGTACGGTGTGGACGGCCGGGCGGCTCGGCAGCAGCGAACTGCCGCACACCGCGCTGATCGGCGCGATCTTCACCGCCGGCATCATCACCGGCACCGCCGCCTTGCTCTGCTCGGTGTCGGCTCCCCGCAACCGGGTCGGTCAGACCCGCGCCCTGCTGGACGGGGTGATCGTCGGGCTCGCCCTGATCCCCGTCGGCTGGGTGGTGATGTTCCGGGGGATCACCGCCGCCGACCTGGCCGACCCGCTGCACGGCTTCGGCCTGCTCTACCCGATGCTCGACCTGATGCAGCTGACCGTCCTGGTCGCGGTGACCGGCCCGGCCCGGCCGGTGTGGCGGCCGATGACCCTGATCGGGGCCAGTCTGGCCGTCCGGGGGGTGGCCGACGCGGTCTACGTCGCGCTCGTCGTCGGTGGCAGCTACGCCCCCGGTCACCCGGTCGACCTGTGCTGGCCGCTGAGCTACCTGCTGATCGCGGTGGCGGCGCTCCACCCGCCACCACCGACCTGCACCGAGGCCGACGACAGCGGCGAGTCGCCGCTGCCGTCCTGGTGGCGGGTGGCGCTGCCGTACCTGCCGGTGGGCGGGGCGATCGTCGCCGTCGTGCTGGCCCGCCGCCCGACCGGGCAGACCCCGCATCTGATCTTCGTCGGCGTGATGACGCTGCTGGGGGCGCTGGCGCTGCGTCAGGGGCTGGCCGCCTACGAGAACCTGCGGCTGGTCGCCCAGCTGCGTCGGCTGGCGTACGCCGACCAACTCACCGGCCTGCCGAACCGGCTGATGTTCACCCGGCGGCTGCGCCGGGCGCTGCGCGACGGGCCGCCGGTCGCCGTGCTGATCCTCGACCTCGACGGGTTCAAGCAGGTCAACGACCGGTTCGGGCATGCCACCGGGGACGCCCTGCTGACCTGCATCGCGGGCCGGATGCGGGAGGCGGTCGGCGACGACGGCACCGTCGCCCGGCTCGGCGGCGACGAGTTCGCGGTGCTCGTCGACGCAGGCCGGCCGGTCGCCCCGGAACGGCTCGCCGAGCGCCTGCTCACCGCCCTGCAACCGTCGCCGGGCGAGGAGGACGCCGGTATCCACCCGTCGGCCAGCATCGGCATCGCCGAGTACGGCCCGCAGCACACCTCCCACACCGACCTGTTGCGCGACGCGGACATCGCGATGTACGCGGCGAAGGCGGCCGGGAAGGCCGCGTACCGGACCTGCACCCCGGCCCTGCGCGAGTCGGCGGTGACCCGCGCGGAGCTGATCGCCGACCTGCGCCGGGCGGTCGACGAGCGGCAGTTGCACCTGGACTACCAGCCCATCGTCGACCTGGCCACCGGCGAGGTACGCAGCGCCGAGGCGCTGGTCCGTTGGCGGCATCCCCGGCTGGGGCTGCTCAACCCGGCGGCGTTCCTGCCGCTGGCCGAGGAGACCGGACTGGTCGTGCCGCTGGACCGCTGGGTGATCCACGAGGCGTGCCGGGCCGCCGCCACCTGGCGGCAGCGGGTGCCGGAGGCGACGGTGGCGGTGAACATCGCGGCGGCGCACCTGCGCCGGCCGGATCTCATCGCCACGGTCACCGCGGCCACCGCCGGCGCCGGCCTGGCGCCTCGCGCGCTGACCCTGGAACTGACCGAGTCGGCGTTGATCGACGGCAGCGAGGCGGTGCTGGAACGCCTCGCACAGCTACGCGAGCTGGGCATCCGGATCGCCATCGACGACTTCGGCACCGGCTACTCGTCGCTGAGCTACCTGCACCGCATCCCGGCCACCGAGCTGAAGATCGACCGTTCGTTCGTGGCCCGGCTCGACTCGGACACCCGGGCGTACGCGACGGTGGAGATGGTGACCCGGCTGGCCGGGGCGTTCGACCTGGCGGTGGTGGCCGAGGGGGTGGAGACCGAGGGGCAGCACGCGGCGGTCACCGCGATCGGCTGCGTGCACGGCCAGGGCTACCGCTACGGCCGCCCCGGCGCGCTGGCCACCCTGCACCACACACCGGCCTGACCACGCCGGCACGGCGCCGGCGACCAGGTCCCGGCACCGCCGACAACTTCCGACAGTGGCGGCGGGGACGCGCGCAGAATCGGGTTGACCCTCACGTAACGGAAGGCGGGAGCCTTGGTCGCGGAAGGGAGGGAACCCATGACGTACACGGTGGGGCAGGTGGCGAAGGCGGCCCGGGTGACGGTCCGGACGCTGCACCACTACGACGAGATCGGACTGCTCTCGCCCAGCGGACGCACCGCGGCGGGCTACCGCCGCTACGACGACGCGGACCTGGAGCGCCTGCAGTTGATCCTCTGGTACCGGGAGTTGGGGTTCCCGCTGGAGGAGATCGCGGCGATCCTCGACGACCCGGATGCCGACCCGGTGGCGCACCTGCGCCGGCAGCACGAGCTGCTCAGCGGCCGGATCGGCAAGCTCCAGGAGATGGTCGCCGCGATCGAGATGGCGATGGAGGCGAAAAGGATGAACATCAAGCTCACCCCGCAGGAGCGGTTCGAGGTCTTCGGCGACTTCGACCCGGATGCGCACACCGAGGAGGTGGAGCAGCGCTGGGGTGACACCGACGCGTACCGGGAGTCGGCCCGCCGGACGGCCAGCTACTCGAAGGAGGACTGGCTGCGCAACAAGGCGGCCAACGAGGACTGGGGCCGCCGCTTCGTGGCGGTCATGACCTCGGGGGTGCCGGCCGACTCGGCGGAGGCGATGGCGTTGGCCGAGGAGCACCGGCGGCTCATCACCGAGTGGTTCTACGACTGCTCGTACGAGATGCACACCTGCCTGGCGGACATGTACGTGGGGGATCCCCGGTTCACCGCGTATTTCGAGACACTCGCGCCGGGCATGGCCGCCTACCTCGCCGAGGCGATCCACGCCAACGCGATCCACCGCGCCTGAGCGGTCATCGTCCGGGCCGGGTGGGCCGACCGATCGGCCCACCCGGGTTCCCGGCGCCGACCGGGCCTGCTCACAGAATCCGTCCGAGGCAATCACCCGATCGGGTGAAAGGACCCGTCGCGCCGGTTCCGTCGGCGTTGGTCCGCTGTTAATCCGTACGACACCCCGATTGGTGGCTCGCGCGGCGGAGGGGTCGGCGTGGCTGAAACTGATTCGACGGGTTCCACCTGGCGCTACACCTGGGCGCGCAAACAGAACGAGCGCCGGCAGCGCCGCTACCGCGCGGCCGAGGCGGCCTGGCGCCGGCACGACGACGAACTGCGGCGGCTGCGTACCCTCGCCGTCGACCTGCGCGGTTCGGCAGCGGCGGGCCGAGGGCTGCCGCTGGCGCTCGACCACGGCGAGAAGGTGCTCCGGGCCTGGCCGGCGGCCCAACTGGTCGAGCTGCGGCACACCGCGGTGCTGCCCGCCCCCGATCTGACCCTCGAACCGCACCCGGCACCGCTGCGGCACCGATCCCCCGACGGGGTCCGGGCCGTCGACGCCGGGATGGCCGTGATCACCAACCGTCGCCTGGCGTTCCTCGGCGGTGGCGGCCGGCGCGACTGGGCGTACGCGAAGATGACCGGGCTGTCCCACGACCCGGCGGCCCCGGTGACGTTGATCCAGGTCCTGGACCGCAAGCGGACCACCGGTCTGCGCCTGCCGGCCGCGGCGGCGGTCGACTTCCGGTTCGTGCTCACCCTCGCCTTCGCCGACGCCATCGAGCAGCGGGACACCGTGCTCGCGCAGCTCGACGAGCTGATCGCCGAACACGACCAGACCCGACCGTTCCGCCCGGCGATCGTCACCCCCGCCCAGGCCCGGCTCACCGCCCGGATCCCCGGCGGACGCCGCGCCGTCGTCGTCACGGCCGCGCTCACCCTGGCCGTGCCGGTGGCCGTCCTCGACTCGGACCCGCCGGTGCGATCCGCCTCCGAACGGGCCGTCGCCGCCACCCCCGCCACGTCGCCCACGCCGGCGGCCACCCGCCGGGCGAAACCCCGGCCCACGCCGTCGGCCAGCGTCGCGCCCCGCGAGCGGCGTTGCGGCGCCCCGGCCAACCCGATGGGGTACGACTTCTGCGACGGCCAGCGGATCCGCCGCCCCGACCACCGGATCTGCGACCACTTCGACTGCGTACGGGACTTCTGGTCCGGACGCGGCTACCTGGTGCAGTGTCGGGACGGGTCGGTCAGCCTGACCGGTGGGCGTCGCGGCGCCTGCGCCGACCAGAAGGGCGTACGCCGCACCGTGTTCACCTGACCGACCTGCCGCCCGTCCTCCTCCAGGGGGGCTTGGTCGGCTTCGAACAACCTCAAAAAGTTCTAGAACTTTGCTGACTATTGTGACACACTCGGTCCACGGTTCTAGAACTCTGGAGGTTCTGGTGACAACGGTGATGCGCGAGCCCGCCGCCGGCGGACGGTTCGGGGACTACGGCGGCAGGTACGTTCCGGAGTCCCTGATCCCCGCCTGCCTCGCCCTGGAGGACACGTTCCGGGATGCCTGGGCCGATCCGGCGTTCCGGATGGAGCTCGACGTTCACCGCCGCACCTACGCGGGGCGGCCGACCGCCCTCACCACCGCCCGCAACCTCTCCGTCGATCTGGGCGTCACGCTCCTGCTCAAGCGCGAGGACCTGGCCCACACCGGTTCCCACAAAATCAACAATGTGCTCGGGCAGGCCATGCTCGCCCGGCGGATGGGCAAGACCCGGCTGGTCGCCGAGACCGGCGCCGGCCAGCACGGCGTCGCCACGGCCACCGCGGCGGCGCTGTTCGGGCTGCGGGCCACCGTCTACATGGGCGAGCGCGACATCGAGCGCCAGGTCCTCAACGTCTTTCGCATGCGCCTGCTCGGCGCCGAGGTCGTCCCGGTGACCAGCGGCAGCCGGACCCTCAAGGACGCCACCAGCGAGGCCATGCGCGACTGGGTGTCGACCGTCGAGGACACCCATTTCTGCCTCGGGTCGGTGGCCGGACCGCACCCGTACCCGTGGATGGTCCGGGAGTTTCAGCGGGTGATCGGTGATGAGGCACGCGGGCAGTGCGCCGCCGAACTCGGCACCGGCATCCCGGACACGGTCGTCGCCTGCGTGGGCGGCGGGTCGAACGCCGCCGGCACGTTCGCCGGCTTCGTCGACACGGGCGCGAGCCTGGTGGGTGTCGAGGCGGCGGGCGGCGCCGCTGTCTCCCAGGGCGAGGCGGGAGTCCTGCACGGCTCCCGGTCGCTGGTGTTGCAGGACCGGCACGGGCAGGTCGCCGAGGCGCAGTCGATCGCCGCCGGACTCGACTATCCCGGGGTGGGCCCGGAGCACGCACAGCTCAACGAGCTGGGCCGGGCCCGGTACGTCACGGTGACCGATGACGAGGTGCTGGTCGCGGTGCGCCGCCTCGCCGAGCGGGAGGGCATCATCTGCGCGCTGGAGTCGGCGCACGCGGTGGCGTGGGTGCTGCGCGCGGCCGGGACACCTGATCTGCCGGCCGGCTCGACGGTGCTGCTGACGCTCTCCGGCCGCGGCGACAAGGACATGCCCCAGCTGATGGAGGGCCTGCGATGAGCACCGACACCAACCAGCAGACCGCGATGCCCGGGCTGGACAAGTCGCGCGCCGGTACGCCCCGGCTCGGTGCCGCACTGCGGGCGGCCCGGCGGCCGCTGCTCGTGCCGTACGTGACCGGTGGCATCACCGCGGACTGGACGGATGTTCTGCTCGCCTATCAGGACAGCGGCGCGGACGCGATCGAGGTCGGTCTGCCGTTCTCCGACCCGATGCTCGACGGCCCGACCATCCAGGAGGCCTCGCACCGGGCCCTGGCCCGGGGTGCCACGGTGGACTCGATCCTCGCCGACCTCGCGGGTACGCCGCTGCGGGTGCCGATCGTCGTCATGACGTACGCGAACCTCATCCTGCGGACGGGGATCGCCCCGCTCGTCGCCGCCGGGGTGTCTGGTCTGATCGTTCCCGACCTGCCGCTGGACGAGTCCGCCGGGCTCGAGGCCGAGGCGGCCGCCGCCGGCATCGAGTTGGTGCTGCTGGCCGCACCGGCCACCCCGGACGACCGGCTGCGGGAGATCTGCGCCCGCAGCCGTGGCTTCCTGTACGCGGTCAGCGTCATGGGCACCACCGGCGAGCGTCCCAACCTGGCCGCCTCGGCTGCCACCCTGGCCGCCCGGGTCAAGGCGGTCACCGACCTGCCGGTGCTGATCGGATTCGGGGTGTCCACCCCGGCCCAGGCCGCCGAGGCGGGACGCGCCGGGGACGGTGCTGTCGTCGCGTCGGCGCTGATGCGTAGGGTGCTCGACGGAGCCTCGGCCGGCGCGCTCGCCGCCGACGTCGCGGCCTTCCGCTCCGCACTCGACCTGGGGGTGTCTCCTGGAACGCCGCACGCCGAAATATCGGGTCATCGCGGCTGACCTGACCGCGAAGATTCGGGGGGGTGAGCTGCCACCGGGTTCTGCGCTGCCACCGCAGAAGGAGTTGAGCGCCGCGTACGGGGTGACACTCGTGACCCTGCGGCAGGCGCTGCGACAGCTCGAGGACGACGGCCTGCTCTCCCAGCAGCCGGGCCGGGGCACGTTCGTCGCCTCGCCGAAGGCCACCTATCGCCTGGACTCGCTGCGCGGGCTGGCCGAGGATCTGCGCGCTCAGGGCCGTACGGTCAGCACGGAGATTCTCGGCCAGGCCATGCAGCGTCCGCCGGCCTGGGTGGCGGCGCACCTGGGCACCGCCCGGGTCCTGCGGCTGGAACGCCTGCGGCTGCTGGCCGGCCGGCCGGCGGTGCACCAGCTCTCCTGGGTTCGCTCCCCGGCCGGTGCCAAGCTGCGCGACACCGATCTCAGCGACACCTCGCTGTACGCGGCCGTCGCCGAGCACGGGATCGTGGTGCACCGCGCCACCGAGGTGCTGCGCCCGGAGGTGCTGGTCGCGCCGGTGGCGGAGCTGCTGCGCCAGCCCGTGGGGACGCCGGTGTTCCTCTCCGACCGGGTCACGTACGGGCTCGATGAGCGGCCGATCCTGGTGGACCGGGCGACGATCCTTGGCACGATGATGGAAGTCCGCACCGAACGCGCGGCCACCGGCCTGTCGGTGCAGTGGACGCCGTCGAGTTGACCGCGACGTGCCGACAGACCGTTTACCCCGCCCGGGCGCGATCGACTCCGTCTGCGCCGGGTTGGGGTGTCTTCCGCCCAGGACAGCGCGGGATGCCGCAAGGTGAGGCGCGGTTGCCCCGGGTGCGTCCGGCGCGTGGCTCAGGCCGGTGGGGAAGACGGGTCGGGGGCGGCGGTGAGGTCCGGCACGGTCAGCGTCCCGTCGGCGGCCAGCGGAAAGCCCGGGTTCCAGGCGATCTCCCAGAGATGACCGTCCGGGTCGGCGAAACAGCCGGCGTACCCGCCGTAGAACGTGTCGGCGGCCGGCCGGGTGATCCCCGCGCCCGCCTGCGCGGCGGTGGCCATGATCTCGTCGACCTCGGCGCGGGAGCGGACGTTGTGCGCCAGCGTCAGAGCACCCGGTCCGCGCTCCGGTACGCCCGCGTCGGCAGCCAGTTTCGCCCGCCCCCACAACACCAGCGCGAGGCCGCCGGCCTGGAAGAAGACCGTCTCCTCGACCTCCTGCCCGTGCCAGCCGAGCCGCTCGTAGAAGGCGCGGGCGCGGGCGAGGTCGGTGACGCCGAGGGTGATCAGACTGATCCGCTGCTCCATGTCAGTGGAGGGTACCGGGCCGGTGAAGACGGTCCGTCCGGATGCTGATCGCCACGCCCGCGACCGGAGCCGTCACCCAGCGCCACGGGCGGAGTCGATGTGAAGAGATGGGCACCATTCTTCCTGGCTCGCCACATTAGCTAGTTGATGGGTCTACGTAAAACGGCGCTGGCGATGACGTCCGCGCTGCTGGTGGCGTCGGTGCTGGTGGTTCCGGCCGCCGATCGTCCCGCGACGGCCGCGCCGGCTCCCGCGCACGGTCGGGACAATGTGGGCGATCCGGTGGTGTCGCCGATGTCGAAGTCCACCATGTGGCTGTTCGACACCCCCGAGCGTCCGGCATCGCGCACCGCGGCCGCCGCGGGGGCGGCCCCGTCGGTGCCGAAGGGGACCGGTCCGGTCCGCAACGCCACCGAGCTGTCGTTCTCACTGAGCGACCGCCTCGAAGCGAAAATCAACGTCGGGTCGGGGAACCTGATGCTGCGCAGCACCGAGCTGACGCTGCCCGGCGTCGCGGAGAACGTCACCATCGGCGCCACCTTCAACAGCCTGCTGCTCGACAGCGACCTGGAGACCGGCGCGCACGGCCCCGGCTGGCGTACCCGGGCCGGCCAGGACGTGCGGCTGTACCCGGCCGACGACGGGTCGGTGACCTACGCCGCCGCCGACGGCGTGGTCGGCAGGTTCACCGAGTCGGGCTCCGGCTACTCGTCGCCCAAGGAGTTCAAGGCGACCCTGGCGCGCGACGGCTCCGGCTGGAAGCTCACCGAGCACGGCAGCGGCAAGGAGCTGTTCTTCGGCTCGGACGGGCTGTTGGACAAGACCGAGGACCGCAACGGCAACGTCACCGACGTCACCTACAGCGGCGGGCAGATGACGACCATCACCTCGGACCGGGGCCCGACCGCCGCGCGGACGGCGACGGCGACCTGGACCGCCGGGAAGATCGGCAAGTACCGGCAGACCGGCGCCGACGGCAGCTGGCGGGAGGTGTCGTACGCCTACGACAGCCTGGGCCGGTTGCAGACGATCCAGTCGCCGACCTGGCGCAAGGTGATGTTCGAGTACGACGCCGCCGGTGACCTGACGAAGATCACCACGAAGGAGAACACCTTCATCACGATCACCTACGACGGTCAGCACCGGGTCACCTCGTTCACCCAGGTCACCGACATCGCCACCATGCGCGGCTCGACGACCCGCCTGGCGTACCCCAGCTCCACCCAGACCCAGGTGGCCGACGCCCGGCAGGACCTGTCCCAGCCGATCGCCTCGGTGCCGCACACCACGTACGAGATCAACGCCGACAAGCGGGTCACCAAGACCACCGACCCTGCCGGCAACGAGCGCAGCAAGACGTACACGCCGTTCCACGACGTGGCCACCTCGGTCAGCCCCGAGGGTGGCACGGTCACCAACACCTACGGCGCGAACGCGGGGGAGTCGCTGACCAAGTCGGCCTCGCCGACCGGCGCCAGCGCGTCGGCCGCGTACGCCAACGCGGCGACGTCGACGAACCCGACGGCGAACTTCCAGCCGTCGTCCTCGATCGACACCCAGGGCAACAGCTCCACCTACACCTACAACGGCGCCGGCAACCGCACCGCCACCGCCGACGCGATGGCCGCCGAGGCGAAGGTCGACTACAACGACGACGGCACGGTGAAGACCTCCACCGACCCGGCCAACGACGACAACCCCACCAGCTACAGCTACGACGACAGCAGGCAGCTGACCAAGGTCACCCCGCCGACCGGCAACAACCTGGCGGTCAAGACCTTCACCTACGACCCCTACGGCCGGCTCAAGACCGTGTCGGACGGCTGCACCACCAGCTACACCTACAGCCCGACGACCGGGTCATGGAGATCGCCTACTCCGGCTGTGGCACCCAGCCGCCGGTCACCTTCGAGTACGGCGGCACCGGCAACCTGCTCACCCGCACCGACGCCACCGGCACCACCACCTGGTCGTACGACCCGCTGAACCGGCTCCGCGAGCGCAGCAATCCCGGCGGTGGCATCCTGAAGTACGTGCCGGATCCGGTGGGGAACCTCGAGCAGTTGACCGACGGGCGGGGCACCACGCGGTACTACTACAACACCCGCAACTGGCTGGTCCGCATGGACACCGCCGGGGGCACCCGCTACAACTTCCTCTACGACAAGAACGGCAACCGCACCCACACGTACTTCGCCACCAACGAGACCAACAGCGCGTGGGCGTTGCGGATCAAGACGGTTTACGACGACTCGGACCGGCCCACCCGGATCACCGCCACCCGCAACTCGGCGAGCCCGGCGACGGTCCACGACGTCACCTACTGCCACGCCAAGTACGTCGCCGGCGAGCCCTGCTCCACCGACAAGGGCGACGACACCGGCCTGCGGCAGTGGCAGAAGGACGAGGTCAGCGGGGCGGTCGCCCGGTACGACTACGACAAGTCCAACCGGTTGACCAAGGCCACCAACCACCATGGCAAGACCTACGAGTACGCCTATGACAGCAACGGCAACCGCAAGAGCGTCGCCCTGGACGGCTCCACCACCCAGTCTCTGACCTTCAACTCCGCCAACCAGATCACCGCCGCGGACAACAGCTACGACGGCCGGGGCAACCAGACCCGCGCCAGCCACCCGTCGGTGAACCCGATGACGTACAACAGCGTCAAGCAGATGGTGGGTGCGAACTCCGCGAGCTACGGCTACGCCGGTAGCGACCAGGTGGAGTTGACCCGTAGCGCGGTGGCGACGATGCAGTACGGCATGGAGGACCAGCACGGGATGCCGTGGTTGCAGTCCTGGACGTATGGCGGCTCGACCGCCTATGTGGAGCGTGACGGGATCGGCACGCCGCTGGGCCTGCGGATCAACGGCACCGATCACGCGTATGTGCTGGACGCTCTTGGTTCGCCGGTGGCGATCGTGCGGGCCGACGGGACGAAGGTCGCGACCTACCAGTACGACCCGTACGGGGTGAGCACGACGGCGGACGAGTATTTCCTGGGGCAGACGAGTCTGATCCGGTTCGCGGGTGGGACGTATGACTGGTCGACGGGGTTCACGAAGTTCGGGCAGCGGTGGTACAACCCGGTGCAGGGACGCTTCACCCAACAGGACAATCTCAGCTTCATCGGCAACCCCCAGCAGGGCAACCGGTACGCCTACGCAGGCGGCAACCCTGTCAACCACATTGATCCGACGGGGCTGGCCCCGGAACCCAATGATCTGGAGTACATCGTCGGTACGACGGCGGACTTCGCCGGTGCCGGAGCCGGTTTGGGAGGGGTGGTCGGTTGCATCGCGACGATTTTGGCGGGGTGCATCGAAGGCGCAGGTGCTGGTGCGCTGATCGGCGGAGGCATCGGAGCGGTCGCCGGGCTTGGATATTCGACCGGAAGGGTCTGCAAAGAACATGACTGTTTGTCGTGGTAGTTATGACTCGTGAGCCTGCGAAGTTTCCTATAAGTAAAAGGACCGCCATCATCGCGGTCGTGTTCATCGCCATCGTGGGGTTCGTGCTCGGTGTGACCGGTGTGCCCAAGGGCGTCGCCATCGGCGTTACTGCACTGATGGTGGTGATCGCCGTTGCGATCGTGGTACCACGCTGGATGCGGCAGCGCTAGCTACTCCCTTCGGGCCTGAAACCCCGGTTGGGGCCGACGTTCATCGGCGGCCCCAACCGGGTTTTGGGCTGCCCGGCGGTGAGGTGAGCAGCCCGGCCAAGTGCCTTGCCGACGCAATTCCTGCAGGTGCGCTGCCGCCAAGTACTGCGTCATTGAAAACCAACGAGGTCGTAGCAATGAGATCCTTGCGGAAGTAGCTGGGTGCCGACTCGCCGGCCTCGTCGACGCGATGCGCGATCCGGTTGACCTGGAGTGCGCTCCAGCTCCTACGGTCGGGTGGTCGTGCCGATGAAGGGGGAAGTACGGATGAAGACCGTGGAGCTGGGCCGCACCGGTGAACACGTCAGTCAGTTGGCACTCGGCTGCATGCTGATGGGAACGCGTACCGACGAGGCCGACTCGTTCCGGATGCTCGACCGGTTCACCGGCCTCGGCGGCACCTTTCTCGACACCGCCGACTGCTACGCCTGGTGGCTGCGCAGGGGCAGCCACGGTGGGGAGAGCGAGGAGCTGCTGGGGCGCTGGTTGGCTCGCAGCGGCCGGCGCGACGAGGTGTTTCTCGCGACCAAGGGCAGCGCGAAGATGACAGATCCGGGCAGCCTGTGGGGCGCCGGCGACGAACCGGACTGGGAGGTCGCGCGTACCCGGTTCGAGGGTGCCGGCGCGGAGACGCTGCGCCGCGCGATCGACGACAGCCTCCGCCGGCTCGGCACCGACCACGTGGACCTGTACTACGTGCACGTCGACGACCGAGCCACGCCGCTGGAGGAAACCCTTGAGGCGCTCGCCGGGATTGTGCAGGCCGGAAAGGCCCGCTACATCGGATGGTCCAACGTCCGCACCTGGCGGCTGGAACGGATCCGGCAGCTCTGCGCCGCGCACGGTTGGCCGACGCCGGTGGCGTTGCAGCAGCAGCACTCGTACCTGCGGCGCCGGCCGGGGCTGCCGGACGTGTCCATCGTCGACGACGAGCAGCTCGACTACCTCGACACCCACGACGACCTGACGCTGGTGGCGTACTCGCCGCTGCTCAAGGGCGTCTACGACGACCCGGCGAAGCGCAACGGCCACCACATCATGCGGCCGTACGAGGGGCCGGACACCGTCGCCCGCCTCGCCGTGCTCAACCAGGTGGCGGCCGAGGTGGGAGCCGCGCCGGGCCAGGTGGTTCTCGCCTGGCTGCTGCGTCACTCGCCGACCGTCGTGCCGCTGGTCGGGCCGCGTACGCCGGAGCAGCTGGAGGCGGCGCTGCCGGCCCTCGACATCAAGCTGAGCGACGAGCAACTGGCCCGGCTCGACGCCGCGGGTGCCTGACCCTCGGGTACGCGGTTGCTGGCCCGCGCCGTCGGTCGGGCCAATGGGAGTCGGACGACTCCCGGGGCATCGCCCACGCACACAGGTCGTCGTTGACGAGCACGTGTGCCGGGCGATGCCCTGTGCCTCCGGAGCACCTCGACCGTGTGCGGACCCCCGGCAGGTGGGTTAGCGGGAGGTCTTCGCGAAGGCGACGAAGCCGCGCCACGCCTCGGGAGTGAAGACCAACGTCCCGCCGTCGCGGTCCTTCGTGTCGCGGACGAGGACCGTGCCCGCAAGGTTGTCGGCGACCTCTACACAGTCACCGCCGTTGTTGCCGCTCTTGGTGCTCTTGCGCCACCGTGCGCCGGTCAGGTCCATGATGTCGCCGCTTTCCTGATGAGATCGAGGGACTGGGCCCGGGGAAGGGCCTCCCCCACGATGCGCGCCCAGCGCCGTTCGAGGGTAGCGATTTCCGACCGCTGGTCGAGGATCTGCGCCTTGACCTGACCGTCGACATGGGCGTACCGCGTGCCGTCCTCCATCTCGGCGATGGTGAACGGCCCGCCCAGGCCCGGGTACATGCCGGTGTCCTGCGGAACCACGTGAATCTGCACCGTGGGCAGGTCGGTGCACGCCACCAGGTGCTCGCACTGCTCACGCATCAGCTCGGGCCGCCCCCGCATCGACCGCCGTAGGACCGATTCGTCGATGACGGCAACCAGCAGCGGAGGGTGGTCGCGGCGCAGGATTGCCTGCCGCTTGATCCGCGCCGTCGCGAGTTGGTCGACCTCCTCGGCGGTCAGTGCCTCCCCGGCCAGCGTCGCCCGGGCGTACTCCGGGATCTGCAGTAGACCCGGCACCCAGTGCTGCGCGAGCTGGCCCACGGCGACCTGACCGACCTCGACGGCGGCCGTGAACCGAACCTGACCCACCGCTTCCTGTCCTGGGTCAGCCCCGCGTCTGGACCTGAGCGCCGGCAGGGGAGCCCGAGCCCGTACTCAGAGGGCGAGAAGCAAGACTGCCGGGGCGAGCAGCAGGGCGACCATGGCGCCCCGGAGCAACCAGGACACCCCGGGCAGACAGGCCACCGCGACAACGGCGTAGCTGGCCCCCCAGGCCAGCGCGCAGAGCGCGACCGGCGGTGCCCCTGATGTGTCGGTGACCGTCAGGTACAGGGCCACGGCGTAGGTCCCGGCGGCCAGGCCCGCGATGGTCACCGTGGGCGCCGTCCAGGCCGGACCGGTCAACGCCAGCACGACCCAGCTCACCACCACCAGCACCGGCGGCCCGACCACCACCGAGAGGTAGAGCAGACCGATGGCGTCCTCGGCCGACCGGCCTGGCTCGCGAAGCCCCCGCCACACCACGCCGACCAGGGCACCGAGTATCGCGCCGAGCAGCGCCGGAATCGCCACCTCCCAAGCCGAGAACTCGGGCCGCCCGCACCTGGCGCGCGACGAACCCCACGCAGTCGCCGACGACGGGGGCAGCGAATCGGATGGTCCCGACGACGGCTCGGACATGTCGCTTCCCTTCCGGTCAGCGGCGACGGCGGGCGAGCGGCAGCAACCCCACCAGCACCAGCGCCGCTCCGAGTGGCAGCAGATCCAGGTTAACCGCGATCGCCACGAACCCGACCAGCGCCAGCACCGGGCTCCAGGCCGGCAGCAACCGCGGCCGTACCACGACCGCCCGCACCAGCAGTGCCAACAGGCCCAGTTCGAACAGGGCCGGCCCCAGGATGAACACCGGGCCGGGGATCACCGCCACGTCCTCCAGGTCGGGGAAGAGGTCGTACCCGATCACCCAGAGGAAGCCGGCGGCCCCGAGCAGGGTGGCCACCGTCGCCGTCTCCAGCATCGCCCGCAGGCCGGCCGGCCGGAGTACGCCGCGCAGCCTCACCGCCAACACGGCGAAGCAGAGGATGCCGAGGCCGAACGCGACATGGCCGACGTCCCACGCCCAGCCGTTGCCCCGGTCGCCGTCGAGACCGTCGGCCACCCGGAACAGGCCGTAGACGAGCAGGAGCAGCGGGGCGGCGAGCGCGGGCAGGCGCAGTGCGGCGGTGTGTCGGCGGTCGATGACGGTCATCGACCCAGCCTGGCGGCGCGGGAGCGACGGGTCATCCGGGTTACTCCCGCCCCGTCCCCTGAGGACACCCGGAGTCCATCCAACCGACTGCGCTCGTTGCGGCCCTGTCGCACGCCCGCTCCGATAACCCGTCGCCGGCCCGCGCCGAGCGCACTACCGTCGGTGGCTGTGACCCGTACCGTGACCCTCGTCCTGGTCGACCCCACCGGCCAGCCGCTCGGGGCGCTGCCGTCGTACCAGGTGGAGAGCCCGTGGTGGCAGGAGGCCGAGCCGGTCATCCGGGGCGCGCCCGTCGACGTGGTCGTGTTGCGGCTGCTCACCGGCGAGAGCGACAGACCCGGTGCCGGCGGGCAGGTCACCTACCTGGCCGAGGTCGCCGGGCCGCCCGCCGTCGCGCTGCGTCCGGTGCCGGTGGACCTCACCGGGCACCCGCTGCGCGCCCCCTACGCCGAGCCCGGCGGCCCGGCCGCCAGCGTCGGCTGGGCCCGTAGCGTCCTCGAGCGCCTCGGTCGGCCCGCCACCGAGGTGACCCAGCGGCGCACCTGGAACCTGTCGGCGATCTGGCGGCTCGACGGACCGCACGGACCGGCCTGGCTCAAGCAGGTGCCCGGTTTCTTCCGGCACGAGGCGGCGGTGCTGCGCCACCTCAACCTGCTCGCCGAAGGTCGCGTACCCGTGCTGCTCGCCACCGACGACAGCACCGGGCGGATGCTGCTCGACCACGTGCCGGGCGAGGACCGCTACGGCGCCGACGCCACCGAACGCGCGGCCATCGCCGCCGACCAACACGACCTTCAGGTACGCACGCTGCCGGCCGTCGACGACCTCGTCGCGGACGGGGTGCCGGACCTGCGTGGGCCGGCGCTCGACCGGTGGATCCGCGCCCTCCTCCCACCGGATGCGCCTCTCGACGGTCTGGCGGAGCGGCTGGCGGAGGTGGCCCGGTGCGGGCTGCCGGACGTCCTCGTCCACGGGGACCTGCACCCGGGCAACGTGCGCGGCGACGGCCACCGGCGGGTGATCATCGACTGGGGCGACGCGTTCGTCGGGCACCCGGCGTTCGACATCCTCCGGTTGACCGAAGGGCTCGCCCCCGACACCGCCGACCCGCTGGTCGCGGCCTGGTGCGCGCGGTGGCGGGCGAGCGTACCGGGCTGCGACCCGCAGCGGGCCGTGGAACTGTTGCGGCCGGTCGCGGCGCTGCGGATGGCAGCGGTGTACGCGATGTTCCTCGCCAACATCGAGCCGAGCGAGCGGATCTACCACGCCGACGACGTGCCGCGCTGCCTGGCGGTGTGGCGAGGACGAAACCGGTGAGGAGCCGGCGGAACGAGACCGGGCCGCACGGCGCCGGTGGGCGGCCGTGCGGCCCGGTGGTGGCTCAGACTCCCAGGGCGCGGAGCTGAGGCAGGGCGGTCTTGGCGGTGGGGCGGCTGGTATTCCTGGTGGCGCGGTCCTCGGCCTGGGTGCGGTCGGGTTCGCGCAGGTTCCCGGTGACCCAGTCGGAGCTGCCCTTGTCACCGTTGTAGGCGGTGCACTCCCACCACTTGTCGACCGGGTAGCCGGGGTCGCGGGCGCGCTTCTTCACACAGTCGGTCGGCGTGAGCTTGGCGACGACCGCTTCGTAGGCGCGGATCTGGCTGCGGAGGACGAGGTCGGTGCCGTTGACGAAGCCGGCCTGGGCGCGGGCCGCGAGAACGATGGCGAAGATCGGGCCGATGACAAAGCCGATCTTGTCGACCGCCTGTGGGCTCTGCACCGCATTCGCGAACGCGCTGGCCTGGGTGGCGCAGCTCGTGGCGTTCTGGGCCCACGCCCGCAGCGTGTACTCGTCCATGAAGTCGATGTTGAGGAACTCGATGGTGTGGGCTTCGAGGCAGCCTTCCACCTCGGCGGCGGCGATGGCGTCGATCTGCGCGATGATCTGCGTCCTGTTCTGGGCGATGGCCGCCTTGATCTCACGGATCGCGGCGTCGAGGTTGGCGCCCCCGCCCCCGTCGTTGAGCAGGTAGCCGGCGACGGCGATGGCCGCGCTGACCCAGTCGAAGGCGAACGCCTGAACGGCGGCGGTTTCGGTCGGGCGCTTGGTCTCGCTGGTGGTCGCGGCGGCCTGGGCCGGCACACCGGTGCCCGCCACCGCGATCGACACCGCCAGGCTGGCGGCGGCCAGGCTGTTCAACAGTCTTGTTCTCACTGAAACTCCTATGGCTGCTTCAACGTGGGCAGGGTCGTCTTGGCTACTTTCCAGCTGGAGTTGACCGCGGCCGCGAGCTTGAGGTCCTCCACATTGACCTGCGGCCTTGTCCATTGGCCGGTCACTTTGTTGAGAGTCTCCGTGGCCGCCGCCGTCTCACCATTGGCCGCCTTACACGCCCAGGTCTTCGAGTACCAGTAGGCGTCGTTCTCGGTCCACATCACCTCGCACTTCGGCTCCAGCTTCTGCATGATCCTTTCGTTGGCCTCGATGTACCGCTGGCGGAGCAGTTTCCTGGACTCCGGGTTGTACCCGGCGTCCCTGGCGGCCGCCTCCGCCATCGCGTACTTGACGTTCAGGGCGTGACCGATGGCGTCGGCGGCCTTGTCGTCCTGGGTGGCGTTCAGGTCTCTCTTGTCGTGCGAGGCGGACGTGATGATCCTGCTGGCGAGGTTCTGCACCCACCGTCGGTCGCGGCGGAACTGTTCATAGTTGAGGTACTCGATGGCGAATCCGTCCATTTCGCCCAGCGCCCGGGCGGCGACGTGCCCGTCGATGTGGCTGATGACCTCGTTCCGGGCCTGCCCGACCAGGCCGACCACCTCGCGGACCAGCGCCTCGACCTCAGCCTGGGACAGGCCATCACGGCCGATCCTCACGGCGGTGAACACAAGGGTGATGACCGAGTCGCTGACGTCCTGCGCCCGGGCCGGCTGAACACTGCTGGGCACCGCGACCCCAACCGCCAACAGCGTCGCGATCAGGCCGCGCACCAGTCTTCGTCGCACATCTGCTCCCTTCGTCTTGCCGGGAGTCTGTCGGTGCCGAAGGGTGCGCGTCTTCGTGAGCCGTGCGCAATTTCCCAGTGACGTTTGTCAGTCCGCGTAGTGGTCCACGGCGAGCGTCCGCGCTACCGTCGCACTCAGCAGCCGTACGCCGGCGGTCGAGCTGGGGTCGATGCCGGTCACCTCGCGTACGCGGCGCAGCCGATAGTCCAACGTGCGGGGGTGGATGTGCAGCGCGGTGGCGGTGCTCGTGCGGTTCATGTCGTGGGCGTAGTAGGCACACAACGTCGCCACCAGGTCCGGGCCGGTAGCGAGCGCCCTGGCATAGCTGCGCAGCCACCCGTCGACCGCCGGGGCACGCGCGACCGCCATCTCCACGAACAGGTCGGTGATGCCGGGCAGCCGGTCCGGACGCTCCTGCGGCGGCGCCACCCGGCTCGCCTCCCGTGCCCAGGCGAGCGTCTCGGCCAGCCCGCCCACCGCGCCCTGCGCCGCACCGATGCCGCAGGGCTGCCCGATCAGCACCGCCGCGGTCCGTACCCGCTGAAGGATCTTTGTCTGTGACTCGTTGCCGGGGGTGAGCACGGCGAGCTCGTCGGCGGCGAGCCAGGTCACCGGGATCCGGTCGGCGGTGAACGCGGCGACCACCTCGGCCTGCGCCTCCGCGGTCACCGGCCGCGCCGTCTTCAGGACCGCGAGATGGTACTGCCCGGCGAGGCGCAGGTCGGCGACGAACGGCTCGACCGGCTCGTCGGCGAGCAGCGCCCGAGCCAGGATCTCCAGTCGCGTCGACAGCATCCGTGCGGTGCCCACGCCCCGGGTGTAACCGCGCAGGTAGGCGCTACGTGCGGGGACGCCCTGGGTGCCGAGCCAGCCGACGATACGCAGCAGGTCGGTGACGTCCTCGGGGCGGGCCAGATCGTGCACCTCACGCACCATCATCGCGGTGTGCAGACCCAGCACCTGCTGCTGCGACGGCACGGACAGGCCGATCTCCGCCCGCTGCCGGCCCACCGCGGCGATGCCGGCCAGGTCGGCCTCGCCCAGCGGTAGCTCGGCCGCGGCGAGGTCGAGCGAGCGGCGCCGGATGAAGACCGCGAAGTCGTACATCCCGATGCGCTCGTCGGAGCCCGGACGCATGGTCTGGTACTCGTCGACCTCGCTGGTGAACGTCTCGACCGCCTGCCGGGCGTTGACCTCCACCCGCTCGCGCAGGGCGTTGAACAGTGCACTCATCCGGCTCCTCCCCGTCGAACACGCTTCGCAGCAGCGACGGTTACGGATGGGTCGCGCTTAGGTATCGACCGTAACAGATGTGCCCTTTGGGGACACGTTTCCTGCCAACACCCCTACTCCGGGGCGTGGCAGACCGCCTCGACGTTGTTGCCGTCCGGGTCGCGGACGAACGCGCCGTAGTACGTCGGGTGGTACTCCGGCCAGATCCGGGGCGCGTGCAGCACCTCCGCGCCGGTGGCCACCGCGGCGTCGTGGAACGCCTGCACGGCGGCGCGGCTCGCAGCGGTGAAGGCGATGTGCGTCTCGTGTCCCTCGCCGTCACCGGTCACCGGGCTGATCCAGAAGTCGGGCCGGTCGACGCCGTAGCCCAGGACGTCGCCGAACTCCATCATCCGGCGCGCGCCGAGCGTGGCCAGGACGGTGTCGTAGAAGGCCCGGCTGGCAGGCACGTCGCGAACCTGAATGCCCAGATGATCGAGCACGTTGTCTCCTTCACTCATGTGACAGGGGCAGGCTACGACCCGGCTGCGACACTCCACGCCGAATCCGCTCTCGACCACCTGCGCCCGGACCAGGACGTCCTGGTCAGTCGAGACAGAACTCGTTGCCCTCGATGTCCTGCATCACCAGGCACGACTCGTTGTAGCCGTCGGCACGCAGCAGTCGCACGCGGGTCGCGCCGAGCGCGACCAGTCGGGCGCACTCGGCCTCCAGTGCGGCCAGGCGCTCCTCGCCCACGAGCCCGGTGCCGACCCGCACGTCGAGATGCAGCCGGTTCTTGACGACCTTGCCTTCCGGAACGCGCTGGAAATACAGTCGCGGGCCCGCACCGGTGGGATCGCTGCATGCGAACCATGAACCCGCCTGCTCGGGCGGCAGCGTGCGATTGAAGTCGTCCCAGGTGGCAAACCCCTCCGGTGGCGGCGGTGCGACGTACCCCAACACCTCGCACCAGAAACGAGCGACACGCTCGGGGTCTGCGCAGTCGAAGGTGACCTGGACCTGCCTGACCGATGCCATGGGTCCACCATAGAGACGGTGTTTCGGACCCAGAAGGCCGGGCGCGGCACGTGACATCCTCAGGGATCATCTGGTGGTCATCCCTGATGTTCCGGTGCCCGGGCGCGCATAACGTCCGTCGATACCGGACAGTCACGAAACGGGGAGGATGTCCGATGCCACTTTCCGGCCGACCACTCCGGCGGCGCACCGTCGCCGCCGTCAGCGTCCTGGGCCTACTCGCCGCCGCGGTCGTCGCCGACCCGGCCGCTGCCGGTCAGCGGCACGCCGGCGGCTACGCGGCCACCATCCAGCGCGCGTCGTACGGCGTTCCGCACATCACCGCCCGCGACTTCGCCGGCCTCGGCTACGGCGTCGGGTACGCGCAGGCGGAGGACAACATCTGCCTGATCGCCGAGACGATGGTGACCGTCAACGCCGAGCGCAGCCAGCACTTCGGCAACGCCGCCCGCAACGTCACCAGCGACCTGTTCCACCGCCGGGCGATCGACGGCGGGGCGGTGGAGCGGCTGCTCACCGGCCCCCGCGACGGCATCCGGTCACCGTCGGACGAGGCCCGCGAGCAGATGCGCGGCTTCGCCGCCGGCTACAACGCGTACCTGCGCCGCACCGGCGCGGCGAACATCACCGACCCGGCCTGCGCCGGCAAACCCTGGGTGCGCCCGATCACCGAGCTGGACCTGTGGCGGTCGCACTGGGCGCGGATGGTGCGCGCCGGCTCCGGTGCGCTCGCCGACGGCATCACCGCCGCCGCCCCGCCGCGCGCCGACGGGACCCCGGCGCCGGCAGCCGCCCCGCAGGCGAAGGCCGTGGTCGACGCCCGCGACGGCGCTCCCGCCGGGGTGGGCAGCAACGCGTACGGGCTGGGGCGCGAGGCCACCGCCCGCGGCGCCGGCATGCTGTTGGCCAACCCGCACTTCCCGTGGGACGGCGCCGACCGGTTCTACCGGATGCGACTGAAGGTGCCCGGCAGGTACGACGTCGAGGGCGCGTCCCTGGTCGGGGAGCCGCTGGTGCAGATCGGCCACAACGGCCGGGTGGCCTGGAGCCACACCGTCTCCACCGCCCGCCGCTTCACCTGGCACCGGCTGACCCTGGTGCCCGGCGACCCGACCGCCTACCGGTACGACGGCCGGACCCGGAAGATGACCACTCGTACCGTCACCGTGCGGACCCAGTCCGGGACGGTCACCCGTACCCTCTACGACACCCACCTCGGCCCGGTCGTGGTGGTGCCGGGCCGCTTCGAGTGGACCACCGGCACCGCGTACGCGGTCAGCGACCCCAACGCCAGCAACAACCGGGCTCTGGACGGCTGGTTGGCGATGGCACGCGCCCGGACGGTGGGCGAACTACGTGCGGTGCTGGACCGGCGGCAGTTCCTGCCCTGGGTCAACACCATCGCCGCCGACCAGCGGGGTAGCGCCCTGTACGGCGACCACTCGGTGGTCCCCCGGGTCACCGACGCCGTCGCCGCCGCGTGCATCCCCGCCGAGTTCCGGGACCTGTACGCCACCCGCGGGCAGGCCGTCCTCGACGGCTCCCGGTCGGCGTGCGCGCCGGGGAAGGACCCGGACGCCGCCGTACCGGGGATCCTCGGCCCGGCGAACCTGCCCGTCCTGGTTCGCGGCGACTACGTGACCAACTCCAACGACAGCCACTGGCTGGCCAATCCGCAGCAGCCCCTGGCCGGCTTCCCGCGCATCCTCGGCGACGAGCGGACCGCCCGAAGCCTGCGTACCCGCCTGGGGCTGCTCCAGGTCCAGCAGCGCGTCGCCGGCACCGACGGGCTGCCCGGCACCGGCTTCACCACGGCGAACCTGTGGCAGGTGGCGCTCGGCAACCGGGCGTACGGCGGTGAGCTGGTCCGCGACGACCTGGTGGCGCTGTGCGAGGCGCAGCCGGCGGCCATCGCCTCCGACGGCAGCGCCGTCGACCTCACCGCCGCCTGTGCCGCGCTGCGCGGCTGGGACCTGCGGGTCGACTTGGACAGCCGGGGCTCGCACGTGTTCACCGAGTTCGCCCGGGCCGGCGGGCTGCGCTTCGCCGACCCGTTCGACCCGGCAGCGCCGGTCAGCACGCCGCGTCGGCTCGCCGTCGACGACCCGAGGGTACGCACCGCGTTGGCCGACGCCGTCCGGGCGCTCGGTGACATTTCGCTGGACGCCCAACTTGGTGACATCCAGACCGAGCCGCGCGGCGACGAACGGATTCCGATCCACGGTGGGTGGCCGGAGGGCGGCGTCTTCAACATGATCATCAGTGTGGTGGAGCCCGGAGTGGGGTACCGGAAGGTGCAGCACGGCACGTCGTTCCTGATGGCGGTGGAGCTGGGCCGGGGCGGCCCGTCGGGCCGGCAGCTGCTCACCTACTCGCAGTCGGCCAACCCGAACTCGCCCTGGTACGCCGACCAGACCCGGCTCTACTCCGGCAAGGGCTTCGACACGATCAAGTTCACCGAACGGCAGCTCAGGGCCGACCCGAACCTGATCACGTACCGGGTGGGGGAGCGCCGTCGCTGAGGTCGGGCTTGCGGGCCTGGGCCGACATCCCGGATTGCGCCGTGTTGCGGTGTCCTCGTCGCTGGACACCGCAACACGGCGCGATCGGTGAGCCGAGGCGAGATCGTCTTCAGACTGGGGAGGGCGCCATGCGGGGCAGAAGGCCGGTGGCCTTGAGCCGTTCGTAGGCCGTGGTGATGTGCGCCGGGGTGAACAGGCGTGCCTTGCGCCCGCTCCAGGTCTGGACCCGTTCGAAGCGCATGATCAGAGCCTGCCGCGCGGTCCTGGCCGTCTCCGTCATCGCTCTGGCCCATGTCTGTTCCTATGTGCTGGGAGGTCCGAACCGACCATAATCACTGCGCGGTCGGTTGAACACCCTGAGCTATCGCCTCGGCCGACGCGGCACCCGGCCGTACAGCGGTGGACGGCGCGAAGCCGCGAGCGAGCAGCAGCAGACCGAAGACGATCTCGAACAGGCCGCCCGGGATCGCCAGCACGAGCCCGACCTCGGCCCCCATCAACTCGGCGGTCGCGCCCGTCGCCAGCAGTGCGTACCCGACGAAGCCCCAGGTCGCCAGCCAGCCCGGCAGCCAGCGCTGCCGCTTGAGGGCCAGGCAGAACGGCAGGCTGCCCAACCCCAGCGACAGCATGGCCAGCTGGTACGCGGTGTCGGCGGCGCCGGTACCGACCGGGCCCAGCAGGACGATCCCGGCGGTGAGCAGGAACGCCTCCGCGCCGCGCGCGACCAGGTAGGCCCAGGCGGTCCCGGGTTGTCGTCGGTGCAGTGCCCGGAAGGCCAGGACGCCGATGGCCGCCACCATGACGGAGGTGAGCACCACGAGCGCCGCCCCGGCGAACTGCCCGGCGAGTGCGCTGCCGATGCCGTAGGAGACGAACGCCAACAGGATGAACGCGCCGGCGCATCTGCCGGTCGTACGGAGGGACATCTTCGCCTCACAGGCTTTCGTACTAAGTAAGTAGTACTAAGTACGATACGCTTGGTGGCGAGATCGGTCAACGGAGTGTCACGAGGACGGGAACCGGACGGTGGGCGAACAGGCGCGACAGTTGAGTCGTGAGCGGGTGCTGGAGGCCGCGGTCGGCATCGCCGACGCGCACGGCCTGGGGGCGTTGACCATGCGGTCGTTGGCCGCCGAGCTGAACGCCAAACCGATGTCGCTGTACCACTACATCCGCAACAAGGACGAACTCCTCGACGCCCTCGTCGACCGGGTCTTCGCGGAGATCGAACTGCCCGAGGTGGGTGGCGACTGGCGGGCCGAGGTGCGGCGGCGTTCCGTTTCCGCGCGTACCGTGCTCGCCCGGCATCCCTGGGCGTTGGCCCTGGTCGAAACCCGGACCAACCCCGGGCCGGCGACCCTGCGCCACCACGACGCCATGCTGGGTGTGCTGCGGGCCGGGGGGTTCTCGCTACCGATGACGGCCCACGCGTACGCGATCCTCGACGCCTACGTCTTCGGCTTCGTGCTCCAGGAGGCATCGCTACCGTTCGACAGCGCGGACTCCGCCAACGCGGTCGCGGGCTCGATCATGGAGGGCTTCGCCTCGGGCGACTACCCGCATCTGGTCGAGTTCGCCACACAACACGTCCAGCAGCCGGGATACCACTTCGGCGGGCAGTTCGAATTCGGCCTCGACCTGATCCTCGACGCGCTGGCGGTGCACCACGGCGCCTCGCACCCGGCGTCGATCCGCCCGGAGAACGGTGTTCCGCAGCGTCCGGGTCGGTCCCGGTAGGGTCGGGGCGACGGCAAGGAGGTGGGCGATGCTCGGGCTGGCGGTGCCGCCCGCCGTCGAGGCGGAGCGGGTCATCACGGCCGTTCTGGCCGACCTGCGTTCCGGCCGGCACCGGGGCGTGGTCGTCGACTCGCCTCCGGGTGCCGGCAAGTCCACCCTGGTCGTCCGCGCCGCCGGCGAGCTGGCCGCTGCCGGCGAGCCGCTGATGATCGTCGCGCAGACCAACGAGCAGGTCGACGACCTGATCGACCGGCTCGCCGGCAAGGCCCCCGAGCTGCGCGTCGGCCGGCTGTCGGCCGCCGACTACCAACCGTCCGAGCGGGTGAAGGGCCACGACAACGTACGCGTCGCCGCCAAGGTCGCCGACCTGGGCGGTCCGGCGGTGGTCATCGGTACGGCCGCGAAGTGGGCCACGGTGACCGAAGGGCTCTGGCCGTGGGCGATCGTCGACGAGGCGTACCAGATGCGCTCGGACGCCCTGCTGCGCGTGGCCGGCAGGTTCGCGCGGGCGCTGTTCGTGGGTGACCCCGGCCAACTGGATCCGTTCTCCACCGTCGAGACCGCCCGCTGGACGGGCCTGACCTGGGATCCGATGCAGGCGGCGGTGGCGGTGCTGCTGCGGCACAACCCGGAGCTGCCAGTGCACCGGCTGCCGGTGTCGTGGCGGCTGCCGGCATCGGCGGCGCCGGTGGTGGCGGAGGCGTTCTACCCGTTCACCGGGTTCCGGGCCGGCACCGACGCGGGCGACCGGGCACTGGCGTTCACCGAACCCGGTGCGGGCGACGCGTACGACGCGGCGGTGGAAACCGCCGCCGCGTCCGGCTGGGCGTGGCACGAACTGCCGGCCCGGCACACCCCGCGTACCGATGGGGAGGCCGCGTCGGCCTGCGCGGAACTGGCCCTGCGGGTGCTGCGCCGGGGTGCGGTCGCGGTCAGTGAGCACGCGCCGGCCGGCGCGCCGGTCACCGCGGACCGGATCGCCGTCGGGGCCGCGCACCGCGACCAGGTCGCGGCGATCCGCGCCCGGCTGGGCACGGCCGGGGCGGGCGTCACCGTGGACACCGCCAACCGGCTCCAGGGCCGCGAGTACGACGTGACGATCGTGCTGCACCCGCTCTCCGGGCGACGCGACGCGACCGCGTTCCATCTGGAGTCGGGCCGGCTCTGCGTGCTGACGTCCCGGCACCGGCACGCCTGTGTGGTGGTGGCCCGGGCCGGGATCGGTGAACTCTTGGACGCCTACCCGTCGACGGAGCCGGTGCACCTGGACGTGCCGGTCAGGTTTCCGGACGGCTGGGCCGCGAACCACACGATGCTGAGCCACCTGCGTGGTCGGTAGGTCTGCACCGGGCGTGCTGAACTGATCACCGCCGATCAACCGTATTCGTGGACGTGCGGACGACGGAGCTGGTCAACTGCCCTCGCCATTCCTTCGACTGGCTCGGGCCGGCCGGCGTACGCGGGGCGGTCAACCGCTGGCTGCGGCTCGTCGCCGCCGACGCCGAGCTGGCGCCGTACCTGCTCGGGATCGACCGCCCACGGCTGGCGGGTCACCTCGCCGCCCAGCTCACCGCGGCGCTGGGTGGTCCGGTCGCCGGGCGTCCGGCCGGCGGTGCCTGGTGCCGGCTCGGCCTGTCCGAGGAGCAGCACTGGCGGGTCCTGGACTACCTCGCCGCCGTCCTCTGGGCACTGGACCTGCCGTCCGACCTGATCGCCCAGGCCCAGCACCAGGTCCGGGGCTGACCTGACACCTCCCGTCAGGCGCCTGGCGGGGAGTAGTCGGTCATGAGGTGTGTCGCCTCGTCGACCTCGGCGGGAGTGAGCACCGGGACGACCTGTACGCGCAGGCCGCCGGCCGCCTCGATGGCGATCGCCACGGACGCGGCCGTGGGATGGTCCGGCATGTCGCACAGCACGTAGGTGTCGTCCTCGCCGAAGGCGAAGTGCATCGACTCCAGGTGTCCGCCGGCGTTCTCGACCATCGCCTGCACCACCTCGGCCCGCCGGGTGCCGCCGTCGGCGGCCAACCCCTTCATCCCGTCGATGGTGTAGGTCGACCTCAGCAGGAACTTCGGCATCGCCGGTCACCACCCCCGTGTCGAAACGGGCCGGCCCCGCCGCCGGCTCGGGCGAGCTCGCCGGCAGGGGCCACCCCTGGGTCGCGCGTACCCGCTGGATCCGTCGCCAATCCTGCACCGGCCCGAGGGCTCAGAGGTCGCCGAACTCGCGCACCCCGTCGACGTCCAGGGTGATCCGGTCGTTGCGGGTCCACCCGCCCGCCGCGCCCTGCCAACTCGGGTCGTCGCGCTCGTCGATGGCGGTCCAGTCCGTCCGGTGCAGGCGTAGCTGCAGCGGTCCGGTCGAACCGCCCGGGGCCAGCACTCCGCCGGTGAAGGTGACCTCCACCCAGCCGGGGACCGGTGTGCCCGGCACCGGGTAGACCGTCGGACTGGGGCCCGGCGGCGGCCCCGGCGGCGGGAAGAACTGGACGGTACGCTCGACGGCCGCGCAACCCAGCTCCGCCCAGTCGCACTCGGGCACCAGCGAGGTGTTCCCACCCTCGAAGCGCACGTGGTAGCGGATCCGCACCGTGTCCAGCTTGAGTGGCCCGGTGCCGGTGTTGGTCACCCGGAGCTGGAACTGCGCCTGGTTGTTCGTCGGCGATGAGTCCAGGTTGCGGTAGTGGACGGTCGCGCGCCCGTCGACCGTACGCACCACCGTGACCGGCGAGGCGTCGGAGTATCCGCCGATGGCGTACGCCTGCACCACGATCCGGTACGCGGTGCCGGGAGCGAGGTCGGTCAGCGTGATGGTCGGCTCCTGGGTGCTGCCCAGCCCCCGGTAGGCGTTCGGGCCGACCGGCGAGAGCACGTCGTAGGTGACCGGGCCGCCCGGTTCGCCCTTCCACGCCGCCGGTGACCAGGCCAGGGTGAGGCGGCGAGCCTCGTTGGCGACGACCACCGGGGCACCCGGCGTGGTCAGCGCCGGGTCGTCGGCGGCCCTGGCGGCGGTGACGGCGAGGGCGCTCAGCAGTACGGCCAAGGCGGTGACGATGGTGACGCGACGGGCCCGCATGGTGCGATGCTACGGACAGACATGCACATTCATCAATCAGCCGTGTGGGTGGACGGCGGCTGCTCAGTTCACCCCGGTCGGTCGACGCAGGGGGCGCGTCTCGGCGGAACCGGCCCCGGTCGAACGCTTCTCGGACTGCCCGGCCCCGGTCGGGCGGGTCTCGGTGGTGACCCGGCCGAGCGGGCGGCTCGGCACGACCGGGGCGTCCCGCCCGGTGCCCCGCCGGTCGTTGCGGTCGCCGTCGGACCGCTCGTGGTAGTCCTGCTCCACGTTGACCGACCAGACGTCGTGGCCGGCGCCGTGGACGATGTTCTCGGCGGTCAGCATCGCCGTCATCATCGAGTGGTCCTGGTTGTTGTAGCGGTGCATCCCGTTACGCCCGACCGGGTGCACGTTGGGCAGTTCCCGGGCCAGCCAGTCGCGGATGGTGTCCACGTTGCGCTGGTAGCGCTCGTCGTACACCGGGTAGGCCTTCGGCATCCGCACCACGTACCCGGCTTCCACGCAGCCGGGACGGACCAGGCCGAGCTTTTCGAGTTCGGCGGTCGCCAGAGCGACCAGCTTGTCGTCGGGTGTCCGCCAGGTGGCGTCGTCCTCGAAGACGAAGTACTCCAACCCCAGGCAGGTGCGGCCGTCCTTGACCAGGTACGGCGACCAGGAACCAAAGTTCTGGATCCGGCCCACCTGCACCGCCGGGTCGTGCACGTAGATCCAGTTGTCGGGGAACGAGAACTCCTCCGGCACCACCAGCGCCACCGTGAGAAAGTCGCGGTACCTCAGGTCGGCGGCGCAGGCGAGCACCTCCGGCGGCGCCGCCGGTCGGATCGCCGCCACCAGCTCCGAGATCGGCATCGACGAGATCACGTGGTCGGCGGGGATCCGCCGCTCGCCCCCGGCCCCGTCGACGGTGACCGCCACGGCCCGGCCGCCCTCCCGGTGCACCGCCGTCACCCAGGTGCCGAGGGTGACCTCGCCGCCGCGTCGGCGGACCTCGTCGGTGCACCGCTCCCACATCATGCCGGGGCCGTACTTCGGATACTGAAACTCCTCGATCAGGCTGGTCACGTCCTTGCGGTTGCGGCGCGGCAACAGGGCGTTGAGCACCGCCTTCGACAGTGACAGGTTCTTGATCCGCTGGGCGGCCCAGTCCGCCTGCAACTGGTCGGCCGGCATCCCCCACACCTTCTCGGTGTAGGTCTTGAAGAAGATGGAGTACAGCCGCCAACCGAATCGGGCCGACACCCAGCCCTCGAAGTGCGACTGGTCGCGGGGTGGACGCAGCCGGGTCCGCGCGTACGAGCCCATGCACCGGATCGCCTCGCGGATCCCCAGGTTGCGCAGGGCGTTGCCCGCGTTGAGCGGATAGTCGTAGAGCGCGCCCCGGTAGAAGATCCGGCTCATCCGGGGGCGCAGCAGGAACTCCTCGTCGGGCAGGACCTCGTGCCAGAACGCCTCGACCCGCGGAACCTTGGTGAAGAACCGGTGCCCGCCGATGTCGAAGCGCCAGCCGTCGCGTTCCACCGTACGGCTGATGCCGCCGACGACCTGGTCGGACTCGAAGACCTGGACTGCCGCGCCGTGCCGGAGCAGCTCGTACGCGGCGGTCAACCCGGCCGGGCCGGCGCCGATGACCACCGTGCCGTGACGCTCTTCCATCCCCGTGCGCTCCCTAGCCCTCGGTCCTGCGGAGGAGGCGCGCATACCCGGTCTCTGGCTGCTCTCACGTCAACTGCCGCGGAATCTCCCGATCATGCCGACCCGCCGGTGTCGGGGACTCCTCCGCGCGGGAGGTGTCATTCGGTCCGGGTGGGGGATGACGGGGCAGGTCGCGGCACCCGGTGGGCCGACCGCGCACCCGGACCCGATCACGAGGAAGCAGGCATGGTGGACCGTACGCCGGAGACGACCAGGGGTCGCCGCGCGGGCGGCAGCGGCCGTTCCGGCACGGCCGCCCGCCTGAGGGGCGGCGCCGGCGGTCTCGTCGCCCGGGTGCCGGGCCACTGGCGGTACGCCATGGCGGTCTTCGTCGCCGCCAAGATCATCTTTGCCGTCCTCGGTGTCGTCGCGCTCGCCGCCTGGGACGAGGTGCCCGGCACGCCGCCCGCCGACGAGGCCGACACCCGCGCCGAGCAGGCGGCGATCTCCCCGCGGCGGTGGATCTCCATGTGGTTCGCCTGGGACGCCCTGATCTACGACCACCTGGCCCGGGAACCCCTCACCGGGCCCTGGGACGACTTCGCCTTCCCGCTGCTCTACCCGTTCCTGGCCCGACCGGTCGCGGTGCTGCTCGGCGGCGACACCGCGCTGGCACTGCTGCTGATCGCCAACGTGGCGTTCCTGCTGCTGCTGTACTACGCGCTGCGGCTGGGGGAGATCCTGCTCGGCGACGACCGCTCGGCCCGCCGCTTCACCCGCTACCTGGTGCTGCTGCCGACGGCCTTCCTGTTCCAGGCGGCGCTGACCGAATCGCTCTTCCTCTGCCTGGCGGTGGCCACCTTCTACTACGCCGAGCGGCGGCGGTGGCTGGTGGTGGGACTGGTCGGGTACCTCCTGGGGCTCAGCCGCTCGGTGGGGTTCCTGGTGGTCGTACCGCTGGCCCTGGTTCTGCTGCGCCAGCACCGGTACCGACTGGGACCGCGCACCCTCTGGGCCTACCTGCGCAGCGGGTGGCCGCTGCTGCTGATCCCCGCCGGCTGGTTGACCTTCATGGCGTTCTGCCGCTGGAAGGGTGGGGACTGGTTCGCCTACAAGCACGCCCAGGAGAAGGGCTGGGGCATCAGCGTGCAGGACCCGCTGCGGGTGATGTGGCAGGGCCTCACCGGCGGCGACGGCCGGGACGCGGTACGGGTCTGGTTCGCCGTCGCCGTCCTGGCCGTGGTGCTCGCCGGGTTCCGGCGGATCGGGCTGCCGTACGTCGTCTACGCGGTGCTGATGGTCCTGGCGCCGCTGTCGATGGGGCCACCGGTCTACAAGAGCCTGCTGCGGTACCTGCTCGCCGCGTTTCCGGTCTGCCTGGTCCTGGCCCGCTGGACCCGGACCGCCGGGGTGGACGTGTGGCTGAGCGTCGCGCTGGCCCTGCTGCAGGGGGTGTTGTTCGTGATCTGGTTGGCCTACTGGACGCACTTCATCATCTGAGCGACCCGCCCGACGGGGGCCCGCCGCCGCGGGCCCCCAGTGCGGGTGGGTCAGGCCGGGATGTAGTCGAACGTGTCCGGGTTCGGCCCCTGCCGACCGGCCTCGCCCTTGTCCAGGCTGGTGATCCGCTCCATCGTCGCGTCGTCCAGCTCGAAGTCGAAGATGTGGAAGTTCTCCTCGATCCGCCTCGGGGTGCTCGACTTCGGGAAGACGATGTCACCGCGCTGCACGTGCCAGCGCAGCACCACCTGGGCCACCGTACGGTCCAGTTCCTGCGCGATGTCCACCAGCGTCGGGTCGTCGAGTACCGCGCCCTGCGCGATCGGCGACCATGCCTCGGTCGGGATGCCGTGCGCCCGGCCGTACGCGCGGACCTCCTCGTTGCCGAAGTACGGGTGCACCTCGATCTGGTTGACCGCGGGCACGACGTCCGTCGCGGCGGCCAGGCGCTCTAGGTGCGCGACCTGGAAGTTGGACACCCCGATCGACCGGGCCCGGCCGTCACGCTGGAACTCCTCCAGTGTCTTCCAGGTGGAGACGAAGTCGCCGTCGTAGCGGGTGGGCAGCGGCCAGTGGATCAGGAACAGGTCGATGTGATCCATCTTCAGCGCGGCCAGCGTCGACTCGAACGCCTTGCGGGCGTCGTCGGGCCGGTGGAAGCCGTTGTTCAGCTTGCTGGTCACGAAGACCTCGTCGCGGTCCAGCCCGGAGCGGCGGATCGCCTCACCAACCTCGGCCTCGTTGCCGTACATCTCGGCGGTGTCGATGTGCCGGTAGCCGATCTCCAGCGCCGTGCCGACCGCCTCGACGGTGTCCTCCGGCGCGATCTGGTACACGCCGAAGCCGAGCTGCGGAATGGTGTTGCCGTCGTTGAGTGTGATGTCGGGAACCGTGTTCGCCATGTCGGCATCTTCTCCCATCTCAGCTGCGCCCGGCCGGTCACGCCACAGGGCTGCCGACGGGACGCGGGTCACCCGACAGCGTTACCCAACCGGGGCGGACACCACCGGTCCGACGCGGGTGATCTGCGACAAGCGAACCGGCTCAGTCGTGGGTGGCGTCGAACAGCACCGGCCATGGCCGCTCCGAGGGCACCACCACGGCCGGCGGTGCCGGCTCCTGCGCCGCCAGCACCTCCGCGGCGAGCTGCCCGAACATCACGGCAGCCGGATGCGCCGCCCGATCCGGCCAGGCCGCCGAGGTGCGCCGCACCAGCGGTGCCCCGGCGATCGGCCGCCAGGCGATCCGCGGTTCCCGCCGGGCCAGTGACTGCGGCTCCAACGCCACCGCGCCGCCGGCCAACAGCAGACCGAAGACGAACTCGGGATTACGGGCCGGTCGCACCCGGGCCGGCAGGAAGCCGTGCCGGCGGCACCCGTCCAGCAGGTGGTCGTACCAGCCGGGCGCGGTGACCCGGGGCGCAGCGACCAGATCCAGCCCGGCCAGGTCGCCCAACGCCACCTCGCGCGGCCGGGCCAGCGGCGACGCCCGGGGCAGCAGCACCCCCACCGGCACGTCCACCGGCGGGCCGAAGCGCAGCCCGTCGGCCTGGACCGGGTGGTGCACCAGGCCCGCGTCGAGCCGCCGCTCGGCGAGCATCCGGACCTGTTCCGCGCTGGTCAGCTCGTGCAGGTCGACGTCGAGCCCCGGGGCGGACGCGGCGAGTCGGTCCAGCAACGCACGTAACGTGACCGCGGGGGTCTCCGGCAGCACCCCGGCGCGGAAGACGCCCAGCGTGCCCTCCTGGACCTGGCGCATCAGGTGGCGCAGCCGCGACTCCCCGGCCAGCAGCTCCTCCGCCTCGCCCAGCAGCAGCCGCCCGGCGGTGGTGAGCCCGACCTGCCGACGGGACCGGTCGAACAGCTCCACCGCCAGTTCCCGTTCCAACCGCTGGATCGACTGGCTCAACGGTGGCTGCGCCATGCCCAACGCCTCGGCCGCCCGGCCGAAGTGCAGCTCACGGGCGACCACCACGAAATGGCGCAGGTGGCGGAGTAGATCCACGCCCGGACGATACGGCAGCCCTCGGTACCGTGCCGCTGTGGCAGTACGAGAGCGGATCCGTGACATCTTCGCCCGAGCCGGGGTCACCGGGAGCCTGCACGTCGTGCCGGTGGACGCGGCGGAGGGTCGGGAGGTGGCCGTCGACGCGGACCGGCAGACCGTGATCGCCTCGGTATTCAAGATCCTGTTGGTGCTGGAGTTCGCCCGGCAGGCCGCCGCCGGCCAACTCGACCCCACCGAACGGGTGGTGGTGACCGCCGCCGACCGGCTCGGCGGGTGGGGTGTGGCCGGGTGCGCCGACGACGTGGAGATGTCCCTACGCGACCTGGCGTTCTTCACCATGTCGGTCAGCGACAACACCGCCGCCGAGTTGCTGCTGCGCCGGGTCGGCGCGGACGTGCTGCCGATGCTCGCCGCCGAGCTGGAGCTGCCGCGTACCCGGATCCTGGGTAGCCCCCGGCAGTTGGTCGAGTTGATGCTCGCCGACGTGGGGGCCCGAACCGAGGCGGACTTCGCCCGGATCTTCCCAACCCTGACCGCCGACCGGATCCGGGCGATGCGGGTCTTCGACCCCGAGCAGACCACCTCCAGCACCGCCCGGGAACTCACCCGGCTGCTCAGCCTGATCTGGCGCGACCAGGCCGGTCCGGCGGCCGCCTGCGCCACCGTCCGGGAGCTGATGTCCCGGCAGCTCTTCTGGACCCGGCTGGCCTCCGGCTTCCCGCCCGGGGTGCGGGTCGCCTCGAAGACCGGCACTCTGCCGGGGCTGCATCTCGACGCCGGGGTCGCCGAGTACCCGGACGGAAGCCGGTACGCGATGGCCGTCCTCGTCCGGACCGAACGGCTCGCCACCCGCCGGATCGACGTGGACCTGGCCATCGGCGCGGCCGCCGCGACCGCCGTGGCGGCACTGCGATCCTGACTTTCCACCGTTCCGACATCGGCTCCGTGGCCCGTGAGCTGCTCTGATATCGCATCAGATATGGCGGCCCCGTCCTTCTGATCTTGGACGTGGCCGAGGGCGCGGTGGTGGGCTGTGCAGCGACCGACCCATTCCAGACGGGGAGAGCAGCAGCATGTCCACACACCATCTCGACCGCCGACGGTTCCTGCGGACCACCGTGGCCGGAGCCACCGCCGTGACCGCCGGCGGGTTCGTCCCCGACGTGGCGGCCCGGGCCGCACCGGCCACCGCCGCCTCGACCCCGCGCGCCCGGTCCGGTGCGGTCAGCTTCCGCTGGTGGGGCACCTCCGGCTGGCGGGTCGACATCGGTGACCGGACGGTGCTGGTCGACCCGTTCCTCAGTCGCTACGACACCGGCCTGTTCCGCGACGCCTTCGACCCTGCCACCCCGCTCACCGTCGACACCGCCGTCGTCGACTCCATGGTGGACCGGGCAGCCACCATCCTGGTCACCCACACCCACTGGGACCACTTCAACGACGTTCCGCACATCGCCGCCCGTACCGGTGCCCGGGTCTTCGGCACCCTCACCGCGTACCACCTGGGAATCGCGTACGGCGTTCCGACGGGGCAGCTCAGTCCGGTCCGCGGCGGGGAGGTGCTGGAGTTCGGCGACCACACGATCGAGGTGGTCAGCTCGCTGCACAGCCGCAACGCGGCGTGGTCGGTCGCCTTCCCCGGCGTACGGGTGACCCCACCGTCGAAGCCGACCACCATCGCCGACCTGCCCGAAGGGGACACCCTGGCGTACCAGATCCGGGTCGACGGCGGCCCGTCGGTGTTCTTCATGGGCGCCAGCGATTTCGTCGAGCGTAACCTCACCGGGCTGGCGCCGGACGTGGCGATGGTGGCGCTGCCCGCCACCGGCTCCACCGCCGACTACGTGCCCCGGCTGATGTCCGCGCTGGACCGTCCGAAGACCGTGGTGCCGGTGCACTGGGACAACTTCGAGACCCCGCTGGTCAACCCGCCGGTCGTCGCCCCGAACGATCGGCGGCGGCTGGACGACCTGGTCGCCGCCGTACGGCGGGTGTCGCCGCGCAGCCGGGTCCTGGTGCCGGAGTACGGCGTCGCGTACCGCTTCTGATGCCGGTCGGGGCCGGGATCGCGACGGATCACGGCCCCGACCGTGGCTCACTTGGCGAGCGGCTGGCCCTGCTTGTCCTTGAAGGAACCGACCAGGATCAGGATGAGGTCGATGAGGGTCCAGACACCCAGGCCACCGAAGGTGATGAGCTGGAGGATGCCGGTGCCGATCTTGCCCACGTAGAAGCGGTGGACGCCGAGGACACCGATGAAGAAGCAGAGCAGCAGGGCGACGACCCAGGACTTCTGGGTGCTGCCCGGAGCGGAAACGGTCACTGCGGTCCTTTCTCCGTGAAGTAGCCGCGGGAGCGTATCGAGGGGCCTGGCCGGTGACAAGATTGCCGGGCATTGATCGACCGAACAGGCGGCGTAGCCGAACCGATACGGTGCCCACGGCCGTCGGAGCGGGTCGTGGGCGACGGTGTGCCGGTTCCGCTCGGGACGGTTCAGAGTCGGCGGATCGCCGCCGAGTCGAGCCGGAAACCGACGGTTCGGTCCACGATCCGGGCCACCAGATCGCCCTTGCGGCTGCCGGCCATCGCACCCAGTCCGAGCCGGGCCGCCAGTGCCCGCAGCTCCCGTACCGACCACGCCGACAGGTAGGCGGTGCCGTCGCCGCGGCTGGTCATGGCCGCCAGCGCCGCCACCGCCCGGTCCGGGTCGGCGGCCGGCGCAGCGGGCCGGCCTCGCGCTGCCCCCATGTTCGCGGCGGCGTCCGGGGTACGGGCGAGGGCGGTGGTGTTGTCGTCCGGGGCCTGGGCCGGCGCGGTGGTGTCGTCGTCCGGGGCCTGGGCCGGCGCGATGGCGTGAGCGGGGACGACCGCCAGCCGGGCCCGGCCCTCGGCCAGCGCCGCCAGCTCGGCGGGCGGCAGGTCCCGCACCAGCTCGGCGAGGCGGACCAACAGCGCGGCGGTGGGCGCCGGCTCGGTCACGCCGCGACCTTCGGCTGGAGGTGGGCCAGGAACTCGTTGGTGATCTGGCGCAGCTCCTCCTGCACCGCCGGCAGGCCCACCCGGGGGCGCAACACCGCCGGCACGCCCCGCGGGGCGTTGGTGGCGAAGAGCGTGACGTTCTCCCGCAGCACGGTCGGGAAGACGGGCAGGCCGAGCGCCCGGACCTGGTCCATGTAGCCCTGGTGGGCGGAGATCGGCCGCTGCGCGGTCAACTGGATCATGGTGAACACCACGCCGGCGATATCGGGAGCCACCTTGTGGTGCCGCCGGATGGTGGCGAACCGCCGCGAGTCGACGTTGTACCGGTCGACCAGCTCCCGCACGTTGCCGCAGAGGTAGTCGATGCCGAGGGTGGACAGGTAGTCGGCCTTGGCCGGGATGAGCAGGTGATCGCTGGCGATGATGGCGGACTGGGTGACCACGTTGAGGTTCGGCGGGCAGTCGATCAGCACCAGGTCGTAGCCGCCCAACGCCTCGTCGTGCAGCCCTTCGGCCAGCGAGCCGCGTACCCGGAACAGCTCCCGGTCGTACTCCTCGCCGTCGGCCACGCCCCGGGCCAGCGCCAGGTCGATGTCGGTGAGGCCGAGGTGCGAGGCGATCAGGTCGAGCCGTCCCGCGCCGGACAGGTGGGCGTTGGCCGGGCCGGGGGAGACCACCAGCTCACCGAGGGTTACCGTCGGGCTGTCCCCGCGCAGCCCGTCGTACCAGCGCTTGACGGTGCGGTCGGCGCGGAGCCGGTCGCGCCAGTCGTCCGGCTCGTAGAAGCTGAAGGTGAGGCTGGCCTGCGGATCCAGGTCGACCAGCAACACCCGCATGCCCCGGTTGGCCAGCTCCGCGCCGAGGTTGGCGGTCATGGTGGTCTTCCCCACGCCACCCTTGTAGTTGATCACGGACACCACGTACACCGACGTCTCCTCCCCGCACCGGGGAACGGTAGCCGCCACTGCGCCGGCTGACCATCTACGAGGACGCTTCCGCTACCGTGCGTACGCGACCGCGAACGGCTGGGTCGCCGCGCGGGCACCCCGGTCAGCGGTCACGCTCCTCATCGGTCACCCACCCGGCATCGGTGCGTTCCTCCCGGCGAAGTGGCTCGCCCGCCGTCCGCCAGTACTGGCGTTTCCCTTCGTCGCGCACCACCACCCCGAGTCGGCCCAGCTCGGCGCGCAACTCCCGGATCTCGCCGCCACGGTCGGCGTCCAAGGCCCGCTGCCGGGCGCGCAGCAGGGCGTCCGCGCCGGCCGGCAACCCGGGCAGCCCCTCCACCCACCGCCGGTACGCCTCCCGGTGCGGGTCCTGCTCCCGCCACGGCCAACCGTGCCCGGTGAAGGCCGCGGCCAGCCGGTCCCGGTCCAGATCCGACCGCTCCCGGGCCAGTTCCCCGCCGTCGACGCCGAGAAGCACCAGCGCCTTGTTGTCGACGAAGACGCCGGCGACCGTGGCCCGGGAGAACTCCTGCTCGTGGCCGTCGTGGCGCAGCCGCACCGCCGTGCGGCGGACGGTGACGATGAGCCGTTCCCGGGTGCCGATGTACGCCAGGACCAGTCCGGCCAGGGCCGGCACCGCGCAACCGGCCGCGTACGCCTGCTGTTCGGGCAGCCGGGCCAGGAACGCGAACCAGTTGTCGAACGGCACCCAGGGCCGGTCGGCGAGCCAGCCGGACACGGCGGTCAGCCCCGCGCCCAGTCCGGCCCCGAGCAGCGGGAACCCGACCCACATCACCACCAGTTCGGTGACGCCGCCGTCGACCACGGTGGCCTCGCCGTGCCCCTGGGCGTCCACGGTCAGGACACCTCCCGCCGCAGCACCCGGACCAGCCCGGCGGCCAGCGGCAGCGCCAGCCAGACCAGCAGCGACACCGCCAGCCGGCCCCACTGCCCGGCGGTCACCTCGGCGCTCAGCAGGGGTTCCATGGTGACTGCGGTGTCCAGCCACTCGGCCGGCTTGCGCAGCGCCGTGACCATCGCGGCGAGGATGCTCCAGACCGTCGGCAGCAGCAGGTAGCTGACGATGGCCAGCGGGGTGTTCAGCAGCAGCAGGCCGAAGGCCGCGCCCATCAGCGCGTTCGCCACCTGGAGCACGGCGGCGTGCGGCAGCAGCTGCCAGTCGAAGGCCCAGGTGCCGGCCCCGCCGGTGGCCTTGGCGACCAGTGTCCCGACGGCGGCGACGGCGAGGCTGACCAGCACCGAGGCCAGCGCCGCCAGCAGCAGGGCGGCGAGCTTCGCCACGACCACCCGGTCCCGGCGGGGAACCAGGGCGAAGGTGGTCAGCGCGGTGCGCTGCGACCATTCGGAGGTGATGGAGAGGATCCCCAGCACCGGCAGCAGCAGCCCGACCGGGAACAGCGACGGGGTGAAGAAGGCGCGGAAGGTCTGCTCGGCGTCGTCGAGGACGAACACCTGCACCGTGACGATGGCCGCGGCGATCAGCCCGATCGCGGCCAGCAGCCAGCGGCCGGCCCGGGTGTCGGTGAGCTTGCGCAGCTCCACGCCGGTCAGCCGGGCCAGCGACGGTCCGACCATGGCCGGCCGGTGGACGGTGGCGGCCGGGGCGGCGATGGTGGTGGTCATTTCACGGTCTCCTTTGTCGACGCGCCGGCGGTGAGGGTGAGGAAGAGCTGTTCCAGGCCGCCGCTGCCGGCGGGCCGCAGCTCGGTGAGGGCCAGCCCGGCGTCCGCCGCGGCCTGACCGACCACCCCGGGTTCGGCGCGGACCACGAAACCGCCGTCGGTGCCGGCGGTGGCGGGCAGGGTGGCCCGGTCCAGGGCCTGCCGCAACGCGAGCGGGTCGCGGGCACGGACCAGGGTGCCGGCCCCGGCCAGCAACTCGTCCTTGTCGCCGGCGGCGACCACCCGACCGCCGCCGATCACGACCAGCCGGTCGGCCACCGCCTCCACCTCGCGCAGCAGATGGCTGGAGAGCAGCACGGTGCCGCCCCGGTCGGCGAAGTCGCGCAGCAGGCCACGCATCCAGAAGATCCCCTCCGGGTCGAGACCGTTGGCCGGCTCGTCGAGGATCAGCACCTGAGGGTTACCCAGCAGCGCCAGCGCCAGGCCGAGCCGCTGCCGCATCCCCAACGAGTACGCCCCGACCCGCCGTTTCGCCGCCGCCTCGTTGAGCCCGACGAGGTCGAGCTTCGCGGCCACCTGCCGGCGGTCCACGCCCATCGTCCGGGCGGCCAGGGTCAGTGCCTCCCGGCCGGTCCGCCCGGCGTGTTGTGCCGAGGCGTCCAGCAGCACCCCGACCTGCCGCCCCGGGTTGGGCAACCGGCGGTAGGGCACGCCGGAGACAGTGGCGCCGCCCGAGGTGGGCGGGGTGAGCCCGCAGATCATCCGCATGGTGGTGGACTTGCCGGCGCCGTTCGGGCCGAGGAAGCCGGTCACCGTGCCGGGTTCGCAGTGGAACGACACGTCGTCCACAGCGGCCTGCGGACCGTACCGCTTGGTGAGATGGTCAACTTCGATCATGGCGTCGAGCCTGTCGGAGCCACTCGGCCATGCGCTGCGGCCGGCGGTCGAGATCCGGCCATACCTCGGTCTACCGGCAACCCTCGACTTTGGTAGCTGTCTGCGCGGGCAGCCGACTTCCTAGCATGGGCGGGTGAGCGCCGCCGTCGTACCCGAACATCCCTGGCTGCTGCCCGGGACCCTGACCCGTCCACCGACCATGGTGCGGCGCACGGCCCGGGACTGGGTGGTCGACAGCCTCTGCTTCCTGCTCGCCCTCGCCTGGGCGTTGTTCTCCTTCGGCGACGCGGTGGGCCCGGATCCGGAGCTGGCGCTCAACGCCGGGCCGGGCTGGCTGGTCGGGGTCGACCTGGTGCTCGGGGTCTGGGTGAGCGCCGCGCTCTGGTTGCGCCGCCGCTGGCCGCTGGCCTTGGCGGTGGCCACGGCGCCGTTGGCGCTCTTCTCGTCCAGCGCCGGCATCGCGATGCTGGTCATCCTGTTCACTGTGCTGCTGCACCGGCCCCTGCCGACGGGTGCCGCCCTGGTCGCCTGGCATCTGGCCACCACGCCGGTCTACCTCGCGGTCCGACCGGACCCGGAGCTGCCGTTCTGGCCCGCCGTCGCCTGGACGGTGCTGATCGTGGGCGTGGCGGTGGCCTGGGCGCTGTTCGTCCGGGCCCGCCGGCAGCTGGTCCTGTCGTTGCGTGAGCGGGCCGACCGGGCCGAGGCCGAGCAGCAACTGCGGGTGGCCCAGGCGCGGCAGTTGGAGCGCACCCGCATCGCCCGGGAGATGCACGACGTGCTGGCGCACCGGATCTCGTTGCTCAGCCTGCACGCCGGGGCGTTGGAGTTTCGCCCCGACGCGCCCCCGGAAGAGATCGCCCGGGCGGCCGGGGTGATCCGGGCCAGCGCCCACGCCGCCCTTGAGGACCTGCGCGAGGTGATCGGCGTGCTGCGCACGGAGTCCGGCGGCGAGCAGAGTCCGGAACGACCGCAGCCGACGCTCGGCGACCTGCCGGCGCTGGTCGCCGAGTCCCGGGCGGCCGGGATGCGGGTCGGCGTGGTCGACGAGGTCGGCCAGGCGGCAGCGGTGCCGGCGGCGGTCGGGCGCAGCGCGTACCGGATCGTGCAGGAAGGGCTGACCAACGCCCGCAAGCACGCGCCGGGGGCACGGGTCACGGTCCGGCTGGCCGGCGGGCCCGGCGACGGGCTCGCCGTGGAGATCCGCAACCCGTGGCCGGTCGGGGAGGCCCGGCCGGCCATCCCGGGCACCGGCACGGGACTGGTGGGGGTCACCGAGCGGGTCAGCCTGGCCGGGGGCCGGCTGGAACACGGCCGGGACGCCGCCGGCGACTTCCGGCTCGCCGCCTGGCTGCCCTGGTCGGACAGGTGAGCGCGGGGGAGCCGGGGCCGGTGCGGGTGCTCGTCGTCGACGACGACCCACTGGTCCGGGCAGGGCTGTCGATGATCCTCGGTGGGGTGCCGGAGATCCAGCTGGTGGGCGAGGCCGCCGACGGCGCCGAGGTGCCGGCCGCCGTCGAGACGTACGCGCCGGACGTGGTGCTGATGGACATCCGGATGCCCCGGGTCGACGGGCTGACCGCCACCGAGACGTTGCGCGCGCTGCCGGAGCCGCCCGAGGTGCTGGTGTTGACCACGTTCGACGCCGACGAGCAGGTGCTGCGCGCACTGCGTGCCGGCGCGGGCGGGTTCCTGCTCAAGGACACCCCGCCGGTGGAGATCGTCCGGGCGGTGCTGCGGGTGGCGGCGGGGGAGGCGACCCTTTCCCCGACGGTGACCCGGAAGCTGATCGCCCAGGTGACCGCCGGTCCGGCACCCTCCGGTGGCGACCTCCGGCAGCAGCGGGCGCTGCGGGCGCTCGCCAGCCTGACCGAGCGGGAACGACAGGTCGCGCTCGCCCTGGGGCAGGGGCGGACCAACGCCGAGATCTCGGCGGAGCTGTTCATGAGTGTGGCGACGGTGAAGGCGTACGTGTCCCGACTGCTGACCAAGCTGGAACTGAACAACCGGGTGCAGGTGGCGCTGCTGGTGCACGACGCCGGCCTGGTCTGACGGGCACCGCGGGCGGCCTGTCCCCGGTGCGCCACCGCCTGCCGGCCAACGTGCGCGGGGTACGGTCCGATGCGATTGAACCGCTGTCCCGCGCGGGCCGTACCACTGGCCGAGGATGCGCTGCGGCGGACAGCCGCAGTCGCTGGCGAGCTGCGGGAGGCCTGCCGTGCGAGTTGGTGAGCAGTCGACGGACCCCATCGATCTGGTTCTGGGCGAGGTGCCGGTGCCGGCACCGCTGACGCCGGAGGACGTCCGGCTCGCGGTGCGGGCGGTGGTCGTGCACGCCGCCGAGGAGTGGCCCAACGGGCCGCTGTGCCGTAACGACGGCGCGTCGTACCCGTGCCGGTTGCACCGGTGGGGACGACGGGTACTGGAGAACCACGGGCTCAACGAACGTCAGATCGAGGCCCTGATCCGGCACGGGAATCCGTTCGTGCACGTGCCGTTCCCGTTCACCTACGGCAGCCCGGCGCAGTCGCGTCCCGGCGCGGCGACACCACCCCGCAGCCAGGCGCCCGGCCAGCCGGGCCGGCCCGTACCCGCCTACCCGACACGTACCCAGCCGGGCCGGCCCGCCGCCCCGGCCATGCGGCCGGCTGCGGCCCAGGGCATGCGGCCGGCTGCGGCTCAGGGCATGCGGCCCGGTCTCCGGCCCGGCGTGCCCGGTCGGCCGGTGGTGCCCCCCGCCACCGCGCCGCGCTGGCCCCGGGCGAGCTGAGCGCAGGCACGACCGCCAGCGTTGCCGGGGTGCCGCCGACGCCGGCCCGGACCGGGTCCCCCACCCGGCCGGGCCGGCGTCGATGTTTGCGCCGGTCCGATCGGCGGAGCCGGCCGTACAGCGATGCACGTCGGCGGAGCCGACCGGACAGCCCCGTCAGTCGGCGGAGCCGACCCCGCACTCCGGGGCCGACCAGACGGTGGTGGCGCTCGTCCGGTCGCGGTCGTTCTCGCGCCGCGAGTCCAGGTGCACGTGGCTGCCGTGACCGGGGTAGCCCGGCCCGAGGATGCCGCTGAACCCGTGGCTGCGGGCGGCCCGGGCGAGGTCACACAGCGAACCGGCCAGGGGAACCACGTCGGCGGCGTTGCCGTAGAGGTGCTGACTGTCCGCCGCCCCGCCGACCTGTCGGTTGCAGGTGGCGCTGCGGAAGCCGCTGGTGACGTGGAGCGGCTGGTCGCCGAGCGTGTGGCGCAGCGCCTCGAGCTTCCACATGGTGCGCAGCGCGGTGGCGCGGGTCTCCGTGGCCGACAGCGGCCCCCCGCTCCACCCGCCCCGACCGCACCCGTCGTCCATCTCGTCGAAGCTGAAGTGCGCGGGTGTGCAGTCGTCGTCCTGCAGTTGGTACAGCTTGGCGAAGGTCTGCGGGCCGGCGATCCCGTCGACGCGTAGCCCGTACGCGGCCTGGAACCGGCTGACCGCCGCGGCGGTCTCCGGTCCGTACTGCCCGTCGACCCGGACGATGCCGCCGTAGGCGGGCCATCCGGCGACCCGGACCTGGAGTTGGCGGACATCCTCGCCGAAGCGCCCCGACGACAGGGTGCGGTTCCAGGTGTAGCAGGCGTCGGCGTGGGCGGCCGGCGCGGCGAGCACCGCGCCGGCCGCGGCCCCGGGTAGTGCGAGGGCCATCGCCATGAGGGCTCGCTTGAGCGTGTGTACGCGCACAGGTGTCCTCCGGTGGGTGAGCGACTGGGTGACTGAGCAGGCATCGACCTCGACGCCCCGTCCTCCCCACCCTGGCAGTTCTCCTGCCCGTTCGAGACGATTTGCGAGAATCATTCGGAGTGAGGGGTTTTTCTAGGCGACGACTCTGTCTTGCGCTGATTCGTACCGTGGACGATCCGACCGGAGCGGGGCGGCGAGGACGGCCGGCGCGGACCGGCCCGGACCGCCCGAAAGAGCACATGTGGCGACGTTGGGTGACTGCCGGCCTGCCGTTCGCAACCGGTAACGTCTGCCCTGGCCGACGACGGGGAGGTCAGGGTGGCTCGCGGAGGCGTGTTCTGCGTCGAGGGGCAGTGGCATCGTGACTTGAACGAGCGCGGTTCCGTCCTGCCCACCCTCGAGCTGCTGGAACGGCTCGGCCGGATCCGCTTCATCCACAAGGACGCCGCGACCCGCGACGAACTGTTCTACTTCCTGGATCGCTGGCTGCTCAAGCAGTACGCCGACTACCGGGTCGGCTTCTTCGCCATGCACGGGGAACCGAGCCGGCTCTGCCTGACCGACTGGGACTCGGTGGCGCTCGCCGACGTCGCGGAGCGGATGGCCGGGCGGTGCGAGGGGCGGCGGCTCTACTTCGGCAGCTGCTCGGTGCTACGCGCCTCCGACGCCGCGCTGCGTACCTTCCTGGACGTCACCGGGGCGGCCCTGATCTGCGGGTTCACCCGGGAGGTGGACTGGGTGGAGTCCGCCGCCTTCGAGACGGTGCTGCTCGACGTGCTCGCCAACGGCCAGCGGCACAACGCCGCCGAGCTGCGGATGGGCTCGGCGCACTGGGCGCCGCTGGCGGCGTACCTCGGCTTCCGGGTGATCTACGCCAACGGCCGGGCGTGGCGGGCGGCGGCCCGGCCCCGGGTGCCGGCCCAGACCGCGCCGGGCCGCGTCGCCGGGCGGAACCCTTGAAGCGACCGACCGCGGAACCCGGTTGACCGGGGTGCGGCGGCCCAGCGGACCGGTCGCGTACGGGTCCGGCGGGATCCGTCGGTGCGTCGGCCGGTGGGCCGGCGCGCGGATGGCCTGGTAGAACCATGGCATGCCACGCCGTATCGCGAGCAACACCCGGGCCGACCGGGCCGCCCTGATCGAGTTCCTCCGTCCCCGGCACCGGGTCGTGCTGATGACCACCCGATCCGACGGCCGCCCGCAGGCGTCCCCGGTGGCCTGCGGGGTCGACGCCGAGGGCCGTCTGGTGATCTCCACCTACCCGGAGCGGGCGAAGGTCCGCAACATCCGCCGTGATCCCCGGGTCTCCGTCTGTGTCCTCTCCGACGACTGGGACGGCCCGTGGGTGCAGGTCGACGGCACCGCCGAGGTGCTCGACCTGCCGGAGGCGCTGGAGCCGCTGGTGGAGTACTTCCGCAGCATCTCCGGCGAGCACCCGGACTGGGACGAGTACCGGCAGGCCATGGTGGCGCAGGGCAAGTCGCTGATCCGGGTGACGATCGACGGTTGGGGCCCGATCGCCACCGGCGGCTTCCCGTCCCGGCTCGCCGACTGACGCGGTCAGTACGCGGCGGTGAACCGCATGTTCTCGAAGCGCGGCGCCTCGATCTCGTCGATGATCGCCACCGCCAGGTCCTCGTAGGTCAGCACCGAGCGCCCCTGCTCGTCCAGAACCGGGTGCTCGATGCCGGTCCGGTACCGACCGGTCCGCTCGCCCGGGTGGAACTCCAGCGGGGGCGGGGAGACGTAGGTCCAGGTCACCCCGTCGGCCGAGGAGCGGTACCAGGCCAGCGCGTCGGCCTGGCCCAGCGCCGCGTCCCGGTACTCCTCGGGGAAGTCCGGTTCCTCCAGGAAAGGGGTGTCCCGCGGTGTCAGCAGGGTCGCCCCGCCGCCGACGTGGATCACCCGGGGCGGATCGGGCACCTCCCGCAGTACGGTGATCAACGTCTGCGCCGCGTCCCGCCACAGCGCCCGTTCACCGCCGCCGACGGCCACCACGATCACGTCGGCCTCGGCGGCGAGTTCCCGCACGCTGCGGGCCGAGGTGGCGTCCCCGGTCACCACGTGCACCCCGGCCGGCAGCCAGGTGACCGACTCCGGCCGGCGGACCGCCGCGGTGACCCGGTGCCCCCGGGCCACAGCCTCGGCGACGATCCGCGAGCCGGCGGTGCCGCCGGCGCCGTACACGACGATGTTGCTCATGCCGTCCAGGCTATGGAGCACCTGGACCGCCCGTCGCCGGAACGGCCCGGATCCCCCCGCCGGCTCAGCCGATGACGGCGCTGTAGACGAGCTGCCGCAGCTGCGCGCGCAGCGGGTAGGTGCTCGACGGCATCAGCTGGGTGAAGAACAGGGCGGTGATCTCCTCAACCGGGTCGACCCAGAACGCCGTGCTGGCCAGACCACCCCAGTAGTACTCGCCGACGCTGCTGGGCACCCGAGCCGGCACCGGGTCGGTCACGACGGCGAAGCCCAGACCGAAGCCGATGCCGTCCAGCACCGTCTCGGCGAACCCCTCCGGCTCGAACGACGCCAGGTCACCCCCGCCCGGCAGGTGGTTGCGGGTCATGTAGCGCACCGTGCGGGGGGCGAGCAGGCGTACGCCGTCCAGCTCGCCGCCGCGCAGCAGCAGTTGGGTGAAGCGGTGGTAGTCGGCGGCGGTGGAGACCAGCCCGCCGCCCCCGGAGAGGCACTGCGGGCGGTGCAGCGCGGCGGCGCCGAACCGATCGGCGCGGATCGCCCGACCGGTCGCCGGGTGCGCCATGTAGAGCGCGGCGAGCCGCTTGGCGTCCGGCTCGCCCACCCAGAACCCGGTGTCGGTCATGCCCAGCGGGCCGAGGATCCGGTCGGTGAGGAATGCGTCCAGGCGCTGCCCGGAGAGCACCTCGACCAACCGGCCCAGCACGTCGGTGGAGACGCCGTAGTTCCACCCGGTGCCGGGCTGGAACATCAGCGGCAGCTTCGCCATCCCGGCGGTGGCTTCGGCGAGGTCCAGGCCCGGTGGGACGCCGAGGTCGTACCCGGCGGCGCGGTAGAGGGCGTCGACGACCGAGGTCTGCGCGAAGCCGTAGGTCAGGCCGGAGGTGTGGGTGAGCAGGTGCCAGACCCGGATCGGCTCGACCGCCGGCACCGTGTACGCCTTGAGCGCCGAACCCTTGTCGAAGACCCGGACGTCGGCGAACTCCGGCAGCCAGCGGCTGATCGGGTCGTTCAGGTCGAACCGCCCCTCCTCCCACAGCATCATCGCCGCGACCGAGGTGATCGGCTTGGTCATCGAGTAGATCCGCCAGATGGTGTCCGGTTCGACGGGCACCCCCGCCTCGACGTCGCGTAGCCCGTACGTCGTGCTGTGCGCGACCTCGCCCCGCCGGGTGACGACGACCTGCCAGCCGGCCAGCCGCCCCTCGTCGACGTAGCGGCCGAAGTGCCGGTCGATCCGCGCGAGCCGTGCGGGGTCGAAGCCGAGCCGGTCCGGGTCGGTGTTGGGTGCCACGCTCACCCCGCGAAAGTACTAGCCGCCGCTGCGGCGGCGGAAGAGTCGGCCCGTCACTGTCGGCCCGTGCCGCTACGGTGGGTCGATGTCGGAGACCATCGAGGACGCCACGTTCCGCGACGAAGACTGGTATGCCGAGGAGCTGGTCGGCCGGCGTTTCGTGCGGTGTTCGCTGCAGCGGGTCGATCTCGGCGAGGCGACCAGTCGGGGTGCCACCTTCACCGAGTGTTCGTTCGGCAACGTGTCCTTCAACTCCTCCCGGCACGCCGACTCGGCCTTCGTCCGGTGTGCGTTCCGGCGGTGCAATCTCTTCGACGTCGAGTTCGCCGGGTGCAAGCTGGTGGGCAGCACCTTCCAGGAGTGCGACCTGCGCCCGCTGCGGGTGACCGGCGGGGACTGGTCCTTCGTCGCGTTGCCCGGTGCCGACCTGCGCGGGGCGACATTCACCGGCGTACGGATGCGGGAGGCGGACCTGACCGGGGCCGACCTGACCGACGCGACCGTGACCGGCGTCGACCTGTCCGGCGCGCAGCTGCGCGGGGCCCGACTGACCCGGGCGGATCTGCGGGGCAGCGATCTGACCGCGCTGGATCCGCTGTCCGTGCAGCGGGACGGCGCCCTGATCGACGCGGAGCAGGCGCTCGTGCTGGCGCAGGCGCTGGGTTTCGAGCTCCGCTGAGCCGGCCGTTCCTGCTTCGCCGACGGATCGGCCCTGATCTGTTCCGGTCTGGCGCTGCGGCCGGTCAAACCCGATCATCCACAGTGGAGGGAGTCGGTGCGGGTGATCCATCCCCGCATCGTGACCGGACGGACATAGGACCGCTAGGATTCGTACTCGGCTGAGCGGGTCGATCCTGGCGTCGTTGGGACGGTTTTCGCTACCGCCGTTCGGTAACGAACTCAAAACGCTGACAGGCCGGACTATGGCGTAAGCGGTCGTACAGATGTAAACGTGACGGGGCTCACGTCTGCCTTGCGATCATGGTTGGCCGACGCGCGGTGTGCGGAACGGAGAAGCGGTGGCGGACGACCAGGTGAGACGGATCGGACCCGGTCCCTCCGACGGCGCGACCACTCGGACCGCCCGGCACCGCAAACGCCGTCGCCGCCGGGCGCTCGCGTCGCTGACCGCCCTGACCTGCCTGGCCGCTCTGGTGTCGTACCTGAACGTCGGCGGGGACCGGGCGCTCCCGGCCGAGGACCGCACGCTGTCGCCCGGTGCGCCGACCGTGGCCGGTCGGCCCACCGGCCTGCCCGCGGAGGTGACCGAGGCCGGTGTCGCCTCCCCAGGGCTGCGGCCCCGGCAACGCACCCCGTCGCCGAGCCCGTCGCTGACCCCCACGGCCGCGCCGACCACGAAGCCGGTGCAGGCCGGGCCGGTGCTCACCGTCGCCGAGGCGGAGGTGCCCGCCACGGTGGACCTCACCGCCCTCGGCAGCCGCGACTGGGTCCACTGGGGACTGCACGGCCCCGACTCCGAGGTCCGCAAGCGGGGCGGGTCGCTCGAGATCCGCGACGAGGGCGGCCGGGGCACGCGGGCCAGCATCGACACCAACCCGGAGTCGTTCCGCTGGCGCGACGGCACCCCCGTCGCCGCCGTCGGCGCGGCCATGACCAGCGTGTACACCTGCGGTGTTGGCAACGGCTTCAGTCTCGCCGTGGCCGGTAGCGGCCAGTTGCACACCGTGCGCCTCTTCGTCGGCGTCTGGATGGCGCGGGGCCGGCTCGACGTTCGGCTCTCCACCGGCGGCCCCACCCGGACGGTGCGGCTGGAGGACCCGCACACCAGCCACACCGTCCAGTGGGTCGTGCGGTTCCGGGTGCCTCCGGGCGAGAAGCTGCTGATGTCGTGGGTCGTCGAGCGGACCTTCAACTCCGACTGCGGCAACGTCGGCCTCCAGGCGGTCGCGTTGCGCTGATCCGGATCCGTACGGGGGCACTGGGGCGGTCCACCGCGTGGCTGGAAGAATCGTCCACAGTGATCCACACGGGGTGGGTCGACGACACGGGGAGAAACCATGCCCGCCTTCGCGCTGGCCCATATTCGCACGCCGCAGATCAACGAGGACGTTCTCGAGTACATCGACCGGATCCAGACCACCCTCGACCCGTACCAGGGGAGGTTCCGGGTGCACGGGGCCGAGGTGGAGGTCCTGGAGGGTGACTGGCCGGGGACCGTGGTGATCGTGGAGTTCCCCGACGTCGAGCGGGCCCGAGCCTGGTACGCCTCGCCGGCGTACCAGGAGATCCTGCCGCTGCGGACCCGGCACATCGAGGCTGCCACCCTCATCGTGGAGGGCGTCGGCCCGGACTACGACCCGCGCCGCACCGCGGCCCGGCTGCGCGAGGCCACCACCGCCGACTGAAGGTACGAGCTGCCCCCAGCGTAGCCGCGACTCGGGCACTGACGAGCGGAAACGCGAAAATGCTGGCCTCGCTTCCAGCGGCGTTGCTCTATTTGACGGACGGCCCGACAGGGGGCACGGTGGGGGTAGGGG